>NZ_WVTE01000211.1:0-112297 GCF_009939605.1 Rhodococcus sp. YH1
GTCCTTGCCCCGGTCGATGCGCACCGCCGCGGGCAGACCACCGGCCGGCCCGTACGGCTCCCGCCGCATCACCGCCGCCCGCAGCGCCGCCAGCACGCTCCCCCGGTTCGGAGTCCGCGGCGTCACCGCCACACCGAGGATCACGTCACAGGCGGCATCGACGAACCACGTCACCCACGGGGTGACCAGCCGCCCGTCCGCCTCGACCTGGACCGGCGCCTCGACATGGTCGGCCTCCCACACCGCGTTGCGGTGCGACGGGGGCCGCTGCAGGAACACGTCGAACCTCCTGCGCGCCCGCTCACCGGCGCGCAACCCGGCCCTGTCCCCGGGCGCGAGATCCTACCGGATCGCGCGATGCAGCGTCGCCAGGCTCGGTGCCGGCGCCCCGCCCTGCTTCTCCTGCTCGAGCAGCTCACGATGCAGCGCCGACGCATTGCCACGCCAATAGGCAAGGCGCACTCGAAGATCCGCGTCGATCCGGAATCGATCTCGCTTCTTCGGTGGTGGCGGTGGCATCCGGTGTGCTCTCACCCAGCGCCAGACCGTCCGCTCGGTCACGCCCAGGGCCTGGGTGATCAGCCGAACATGTTCGCTGGTCAGATCCCCCGCCTGATTCAAGGTGGCCAGCCGATCCACGGCGATCCGACGCAGCGCACGCCCGCTCGGATCGACCACCAGCATTACCCCTCGACCCGTTGGCTACCCGCGAACGGGCGAGCCCGCGGACATTCGATCACGCTCCAGCCGTCAACACCCCCGGTTTACTGACACTCTTCACGACGAGAACCCACTGACATTTTGAAGTGCCCCGGGTTTGATGGAGACAATCAAAACCCGGAAGGATGACCGGCATGGTCGCACCACGGAAGTACCCCGATGAGCTGCGCGAACGCGCCACCCGGATGGCCATCGAGGCCCGCAAGGACCCGGCAACCCGGGCCGGCGCCCTCAAACGCATCGCGGACCAGCTCGGTGTCCATCCCGAGGCGCTGCGGACCTGGGTCAAGCGGGCCGAAACCGACGAAGGTCTTCGGCCGGGCACCACCAGCGACGATGCGGCTCGCATCGCCGAGCTCGAGCGCGAGAACCGCGAGCTGCGCCGCGCGAACACGATCTTGAAGCAGGCATCGGTTTTCTTCGCGACGGAGCTGGACCGTCCACACCGATGAAGGTCGAGTTCATCGACCGTTACAAGCACGAGCACGGCGTCCAGCCGATCTGCGAGGCGTTGGAACAGACCGACGCCGCGATCGCGCCGAGCACCTACTACGCCGCTACGACACGTCGCGAATCCGAGCGCACCCTCCGCGACCGGGAGCTGACCGAGCGGATCCCCACGATCCATTCCGAGAACTACAGCGTCTACGGCGTACGCAAGGTCCACGCCGAACTGAAGCGACAAGAAATACCGGTGGCGCGCTGCACTGTGGAACGACTGATGAGAAAGGCTGGACTGAAAGGTGTTGTGCGGTCGAAGAGTCCCCGCACAACCAGACCGAGGGCGGAGACCGAACGACCCGCAGATCTGGTCGAGCGACGGTTCGTCGCCGACGCCCCGAACGAGTTGTGGATCGCCGACATCACCTCATGGGAGAGACGTTCTCCGGCTGGGTATACGCCGCCTTCGTCATCGACGTCTTCTCCCGCATGGTCGTCGGCTGGCAGGTCGCGACCTCCCTGTACACCGACCTGGCGCTCGATGCGTTGGAGATGGCGCTCTGGCGACGCACCCACGGCGGGGCGGACCTGTCGGGCCTGATCCACCACTCCGACCGTGGTGTGCAATACCGTGCCGTGCGCTACACCGAACGCCTCGCCGAGGCAGACGCGGTGGCTTCCGTTGGCTCACGCGGTGATTCGTACGACAACGCGATGGCAGAAGCGTACAACAGCCTGTTCAAGGCCGAGTTGATCCGCAACAAGGGCCCCTGGCACGGCATCGACGACGTCGAGATCGCCGTTGCCGAGTACGTCGACTGGTTCAACCAGCGACGGCTCCACGGCGAGCTCGGTCATGTCCCACCGGCCGAATTCGAAGCACACCACTGGCAGGCACAGCACGACGAGGACCTGCAACAGACTTCGCTACTGAAAACCAGCTGATCGACTCTCTACAAAACCCGGGGCTTGACATTTTCATGCAGAGTCGCACGTCGCCTGCATGCGACCTACCTGTGCTTTCCCGCGTGATGTGAACATGCCACGGGCCTATACAGAACCTTGGCCCGTCGAACCTCAGGTCTGCGGAGCACCGAGCGTGGAGGTGGGCGGACGACACACTTGGTCAGGCTCTGTCATCCTGCCAGCGCGCCCGACACGCGGCCGCCGCGCAGATCCTGTTTGTACACCATCTTCATGGACGCGCCCATCCGAGAATCGGGGCGGCGCACGTTGATGCGCCTGCTTATCAATGTCGCTTTGAAGTTCTTCAGCGACACTACTTATTGTTCGGCGGCGTCATCAGCAGTGGTGCTTTAGTGTGTCCGAAATGGTCGATGTATACGGATTCGCTGACGGAGCGCCAGCCGTTGTGGTGCATGTGGAGTTTCCCGGTATCCAGAGCTTCGTCTTCCGGTCGCGAACGTTGTTGGACACCATCGGCCGTTCCCGTTGGATCGCACAGCTGACCAGCACACAGTTCGTAGTCTCGTGGCCGCACGGCCAGGTGGGTCGCGTGTTGGCCTCTGGAGTCGGCCATTTCAGTTGTGAGATCACCTCGGGTAATGCCCACGAGTTCGTCGGCTGGTACACCCGCGAGGTCTCCGAGGTTTCCGACGCGTTGACCCCGGTGGTGTGGATCGATCAGGAGGGCGCCGACGAAGCGGATCGGGTGCTGTCGGCGGCGGCACGGTTGCGGCAGGCGCGCCACGATATGCCGGCGACGATGGCGGGGGAACCGGCGTGGGGTGCGGTGCAGTGCGTGGTGACCGGCGCATTCGCCGAGTCGTTCGACCGACGGACAGGGACCGAGCTGCGAGCGGTAGCGCGGGAAGTCTCGGCCGCGGACGCCGCGGCCCGGCAATGGCACCGCGACCAAGAAGTGGAGCTGATCCCGGCGCGGTACAGGGACCTGTTCGCGTTGCCGAAACAGATGGGCGATCTCGGTCGCAGCGCGGGGAAGAGCAGCAAGATCGCGGTGGTAGTGGCCG
This sequence comes from Rhodococcus sp. YH1, assembly GCF_009939605.1. Taxonomy (NCBI): domain Bacteria; kingdom Bacillati; phylum Actinomycetota; class Actinomycetes; order Mycobacteriales; family Nocardiaceae; genus Rhodococcus; species Rhodococcus sp. YH1. The sequence continues at coordinate 3,153 of NZ_WVTE01000211.1, forward strand.
ATCTCAACGGTGTGGGCGCGCATCTGCGGCAGGTGGCGGCAACTGCCCCTGACGACGTCGGCACGGCGATGGCTGCGTTGACCGAGTTGCGCCATCGCTGGTGCGCGCGTGTGGTCGAAATGGTGGCCGATTCGATTCAGGTGGTCGACGACACGCCGGTGGTCCAGGGTTTTCCGGAGTCGCTGCAGTTCCCGCTGCCCTACACCGGCGAGACGAAGCGATGGTTGATGCCGGTCCGACCGTGGATCGGCGCCGGTGACGATGTGGTGCTGGTATGCGAGTCGCGTATCTCCTGGTCGGTGGCGGCAGAGATGATCGCGTGGCTCGATGCCGACGCACCGCCCGGTGATCCCCGTTCGATCCTGCAGGAGTTGTTCGGGGCACGGCTGAGTGTGGCGGTGGGGGTCGCGGTGGTGCCGCACGGGGTGTCGTTGACTCGGGCACACGGGATCGCCCAGAAAGTAGGGTCGTCGGCGAAAGCGGCCGCGAAGGCACACTCGTTCGGGTCCCGAACTCCGCACGGACTCGACTGGCACCGGGGTGTGATCGATCCGGAACGGATCGACGAGCTGCGGACGCGCCGGTATCCGGGCACCGGGCGCCCAAGGGCGTGGTTCGCCGACAACCGGGCCATGGGCTTCCCGATGTTCGAACACCAGTGGCTCGGACCCGGCGAGAGGAGTCTCCGAGGGTCGAGGTGGGCGACGTTGCGCAGCACGGTCCGTCGACGGTTGTCGACGGCGGCACGCTCGGGAACATCGATGGATGAAACGGCCGATGATGCTGTTGCCGCCGTGGTGGGTGAGCTCAACCGCAAACGCGCCCTACGGGATCTACCGGAGTTGTCGCTCCCGGTGATGTGGGCGGGTGGGGTTCTCGATGCGCTGGATCTGCGTGATGAGCATCTGCATCTGACTGCCGCGACCTGGGGCGTGACGTCATGACCGACCAGATGTCTCCAATGTCCGGGTGCAAGAAGATGGCGTCAATAATGACGGTGGGGATACTGAGGCCGTGCGTGGTCGGCGTCGACGACGGCGACGACCTCGACGTCGATCTGGGGACGGTGGTGGACAAGTTCGGTATCCCGTACATCCCGAAGAACCGCATGTCGGCGCGGCTACGGGACGCGGCGTTGCGGGTACTCGGCGAGGCCGGTGCCACCCCGGCGGATCTGGACGCCGCGGTGGCCTTGTTCGGTGCGAGCGAGACCACCGCCGAGCAGGACCGGGCGGTACGGGTGGGGCGTGCGCAGTGGCCTCGGGACTCGCAAGCGACCGTGGTGGCGGCGATTCGTGCGCACGAGGATCGCTACGGTGGCTCCGGTGCGATGCGGGAGAACGTCACGGCAGCGTTGACCACGACGATACTCAGAACCGCGCTCGACGATCGGAAGGCGCCGCGCCGCGGATCGTTGCGCGAGGTCCGGGCGGTCCGGCCCGGTGTGGTGTTCGAGTCCGAGTTGTCGTGGACCCGCCCCCCCACGGGGCCCGAGCTTCGGTTTCTGGCGCGGTGTGTGCTGGCGGTCGAGCAGATCGGGCACGGCGAGTCCGACCACCAGGGCAGGGTCGAGTGTGCTCTCGACGGGGACCGGGAAACGACGATTCGTCTGGCGTACGGAGAAGCATGATGGATCAGTTCTGGTTCGTGCCGGTGACGGTGACGTTCGGTGAGGAGGTGCTGCTGCCGCAGGACGGGGCGGCAGTGTCGCCGCAGTCGGAGTCGGTGGTGGCGGGAACACGGTTGCGGGGTGTGATCGCGCAACTGTGCCGGACGCGGGATCCGGCGTGGCTCGAACACCTCATCGTGTCCGGGGATGTCGCGGCAGCACCGGCATTCCCCGATGCCGGGGCCGGGGTGATCGGCCAGCCGACGCCTCGGACCACGCTGGTCGCCGCCCACCCGGACGGGGACCGAGTCGTCGACGAACGCGCCACACTCGGCAGAGATGTTGCGGTGCGACGGCTCGGCGGTATGGCTGCGCACCGGGGTCGGGCGTGGACGCCGGTGACGGTGCAGACTCGGACGACCCAGCGGCTGGTACGACCACGAACGGGCGGGACAGTCGAAGGTCTGGGCCCGATGACGTTCACCACCGTGTCGGCGCAGCAGGTGTTCACCGCACGATTCCGGTTGCGGGGCGACCGCGCCCGGTGCGAGGAGCTCGCACAGATGCTGCGTGAGCTGTTGGATCAGAAGACTGTTTCGTTGGGTAGCGGTAAGGACGGCGCGTACGGCGGCGATGCAGTGTTCACCGTCGGTGCGGGTCTCGACAAGGCCGCGGAACCGGTCTCGGTCGACGATCTCGCCGCCGGGGACGAGGTCGATGTGGTGTTGCGGTCACCGGCATTGGTGGTCTCCCCCGCCGGGCATTACCTTCCCGATGCGGTGCGCACGCATCTCGACGAGTTGTTCACGCGGTTGGGTATGCCGGCAGTGTCGGTGTCGGCGTCGGTAGGGCGGGTGCGGGCCGGCGGTGCCCACGCCGGATACGGACGGATGAGGCCGGCGCCGTGGGCGGCGGCGCCCGGATCGGTGATCCGGGTACGGGCAGGCGGTCCGATCCGGGCACGGGACTGGCCGCAGATCCTGGGCCACCGGGTGGGGCATCGCGTGGTCGACGGATTCGGCATCCTCGGGGTCGAACCACTCGACGGTGACGGTGGCGGTCTTCTCGAGCCGCACCGTCCGGCGCAGGTGCAGCCCCCGGAGGGCATGGTGCTGCTGTCGTCCGGCCCGGCGGTGGCGCCGCGGCCGGCACCGGAGTGGGGTCAGGACCGGGCCGGGCAGCAGTTGACGATCCTGCAGAACGAGTTGTTCGCCGCGGCGTCCGAACGATGGCGCCGGGACGCAGTGGTGGACCTCGCCTCGGCGTCGGGCAATACGGTGCCTGCTGCAGTATGGGGACGGCTGCGCGCAGTGATGCACGACCGCGCGCTGCTGGCGTCCTTGGCTGGCGAGCTGGCCGGGGGGTGGGTGGGGTCCTGGATACGTGCCGCTGCCGGCGGCCACGGGCCGACTGCATTCGCATCGCTTCCAGAACGTATTCGAAACCGGTGGCGAAAAGAGCTGAGGGCGGTGTCGTTGACCGTGCCGGAAGATCACGCGGTCGGCAAGTACGTGAAAGCCGACCTGGATGCGCAATTACTCTACCTGGCGCGGGATCTGGTACTGCTCGGCCAGCGCGGAGGACAGCGATGACAGCACCGTCCGACCAGCAATTGCTGCGCCGGTTCCAGGGCGCCGGTGGTTCACTGCCGCGCCGCAACATCGTGCTGGTGACCGCTACGTTGGTAGTGCTCACCGACACCACCATCGGGGACGGCGGCAGCGGCGACCCGGTGGACGACATCACGGTAATCCGGGATCTGGACACCGGCTTCCCGATGATCGAGGGACCGAGCCTGACCGGTGCACTGCGCGCCTATCTGTCTCGCATGCCGACGGTGCCCGAGGCGGCGGCGGACGCGGTGTTCGGCAGCGAAGATCACCAGGCACGGGTGAGACCGCGCGATGCGGTGCCGACACCGGGGTATCCGACGACCGGGCACCGCGAGTCGGTGGCGGTCGCTCCAGGCACCGCCACGGCGGCCGAGGCGGCCCTGTTCAGCAGCGAGGTTGTCAGTGCCGGTACCGAATTTCCGCTGGTGTGGGAGATCGAGGTGCCCCCCGATCCGCGGGAGGCCACCCCACTGCTCGAGGTGGTGGTGGCCGCGGCGACCGCGTTGGCGCAGGGCCGGATCCGGCTCGGGCAACGGACCCATGCCGGGCGGGGGCGGGTGCGCGGGACTCGCTGGTCGGCGCGGTTGTTCGACATGTGCGGCCGCGTCGAGGACCACAAGGTGTGGTACAGCGCCGGATACACCGGACAGCCGAGGCTCACCCCGCCGCCCGATCCCGCCGCGACTCCGGCGGCGGCGCTGACGACGGCGTTGTCCGAATGGGCGGCACCCGGTGGTGCCGCGATCACCTTCGCCGAACCCGAGATCGCTCCGGTCGGGGTGCTCGAACTCGCGGTGCATCTGCGCAACGAGGAAGTCCACGGCGACCGCCGGGTGCCCACCGCGGTGCTGCTCGGCGGCCCGAGTACCGGCGACAACCTCACCGCCGCGTTGACCCGTCCCGTGGTCGGCGACGACGGGACGGTCCGGGAGGCACCGATCGACTCGGGTACCGCCGCGTTGAGCATGCTGCGTCGCACCTGCTGGCAGGTGTTGACCGAGTTGGCCTCGGCGAGCCCGAAGCCGGCGGCGGCACTGCGCGCTGCCCGGATCCGGTTTGTCGACCTGTTCGGCTCGCACCCGGCCGACGACGTCACCGAGGTGCAGGCCTCGCGGATCGCCGTCGACGAGGACGCCTTCGTCGGCGCCGCCGTTGTGACGCAGCCGCAGGTGGCGCTCAACCCGATCGCGCATCTGCCGATTTCCGGAGCGCTGGCGATGACACAACCGGTGTTTGGCGGGGGCCGAACGGTCACGATACAGATCGTCGACCCTACCGACTTCGACCTCGGCCTGTTCACGGTGGTGCTCAAGGAGCTGCACGCCGGCAACGGTGCCAGGGTGGGGGCCGACGCGGCCAGCGGTAACGGTCGCCGGCTCGCGGTGTCCGTGCTGGGCCGGTACGACGAGCCGGACGGTGCGGCACCGGAGGTGGTGCCGCACCGCTGGAACAGTTGGGATGAGATCCGGGGCGACGAGTGGATCGTCGAGCGGCACCGACGTTTCGTGGAGGAGTTCGACAATGTCTGCTGAGCCCCTCGTCCACGGTCTGCTGACCGCCCCCGCCGACACCGGACTCGTCGATGAGATCGTCGTGGCGGTGACCGCCACCGCGGCGACCATCTCGTCGGTCGGAGCCGAGGTCGAGTACCTGATCGCCGAGTACGAACACGGCTACGACACTGCACGGCAGCTCGACGGCATCTGGCGGTGGGCATCGGCCGTATCGGAATTCGCCGGCCGGCCCGGTCATCCCACACCTGGCCCGCGCCACGGTCTCGACCGGGTGCGTCTGTTCGGGGCCGACAGTGAACTGGTGGTCTGGCGCACCGCGCACGGTTTCGCCGGATGCTGGTCGCGGACCGACCCGGAGGAAACCACCCATCCGTGGCTCGAGCCGCGGTCTCGGACGTATCTGCTGTGCGATATACCCGGGGCACGGCGAGACCGGGCCGCGGGGTTCACCCGCATCCGCCAGTTGTCGGGACAGTTCACCGTGCATCCGTTCGAATTCTCCGACCGCGGCACACCGCTCGGGCACACCCGCGAATTCTTCAGCACCGACCCGGGCACGGGCGCGGTGTTCGTCGCCGCAGTGACCTGGACCGGATACAGCGATGTCCCGACCCCAGCCGACTCCCGGAAAGGTACGCGACGATGACCACCGACCGCCCCATCCCGGGACCGCGACGGCCCGTTCCCTCCCCCACCCCGGGGCCGCGACGTCGGCCGACTGCGCTCTCCACCGAGGCACTGCCGCCGACGTCCCCTTACACCCATGTGCCGTTCGGGCCGACGATCAGCGCCGCGCACCTCTGGGCACACGACCAGGTCGATGCGGATCCGACCGCCTCGTTCGATCAGGTGGTGCCCGGCACCGTCCGCGGATATGCCGAGTTGACGCTGACCGCGTTGAGCCCGGTGTTCTTCGGCGACGCCGACCGCACCACCGAGAGTTTCCGGTGGCCGGCAACCGACGGGCACCCGCGGCGGTACGGCATTCCCGGAACCGGGATCCGGGGCTGCCTGCGCGGCGGGGTCGAGGCACTGCTCGGCAGTGCCCTCGGCCTGTCCGAAAGCGACGATCTGCGCCCGGCTATCCGGAATCCTGTCTCCGACAACGACCATCCGCTGACCGCCGTCGCGAGAAATTCTTACACCGGACTTCGCAACCCCGGCATCGACCCTCGGGACAGAGCGGCGACGGCACAACCCGGGAAGCAACGCGTCGGGTTGCTGACCAAGACGGAGGCCGGGCTGGTCGTGCGCGAATGCCCGCAGTTCCTGATCAGCGCACGCCCCACCCACAGACGCCCAAACCCGCCGAAGAACAACATCCGGAAGGTCCCCACGATCCGCTGGGCTGTGGTGCGCGACGATCTGCTCGCCACCCATGCCGCCGGGATCGATGCGCGAGTCTGGCTGCAGGAACGGCTCGGCGAGACCGTGCACGTGGTGTGGGCGCAGGTGACGGTTGGCGGTATTCCCCGTCCGGCAGCGGTCGGGATCGGGCTGACTGCCGCCGAAGCCGAACACAACGCCGCGACCCGACACGACAGAAGCGGGATGGGGGTAGTGGCGCCGGGGCGGTGTGTGTTCCAGCATTTCCTCGACGACACCTGGGAACCGACGCACGCTCCGCGCGCGTGGGAGATGGTGTTCTTCCCGACGAACATGTCCAATCTCACCCGCGAGGGCCGCCCCACCGGCAATGCGGCGAACTGCTATCTGCTCGAGGTTCCCGGCGGGTTCCTGGCCGCCGATGGCGGTGTGTTCTACAACCCACCCGTCATTGACCTGGTCGTCACCGAACACGCAGTACACGAGTTCACAGCGATGCTGACCACGCGCCGGTACTGGAAACCGGTCCTGGACCGGCGCCGGCCGTGGGAGGCAGAAGGCGGATGGCCGGTGTTCTTCGACACCGACAGCCGAAACCAGGTCACCCATCTCGGGGCGAGCGGCGGGTTCCCGGTGTGGAGCCCGAACACGGTCAAGGACTCCGTGGAAAATGCCGGGGGCCGGTGGACCCGGACACTGCACGCGGCCGGCGCGGACAACGACGCGGTCGATGCGCTGTTCGGGGCGATCGACGACACCCACCGTATCCACGGCAGGCTCGATGTCGGGCACGGCACCGCCACCACCGAGATCACCGCGCTGCCGGCCGAATCCGTGGCCCTACTCGGAGCCCACCTCGAATCCGCGGCCACCCGATTGCAGAACCGAAACGGCAGTAAGGGGCAGAATCAAAGCGGCAGCAAGGAATTGATCAGCTACGCCAACACCGCGCCCGCCGCGCGGGGACGCCAATTCTATTGGCACCGTGGACAGTGGGAGGGAGACGGCGCCGCGACGTGGTCTTTGCACGCCCAGGCGTACCGGACGCAGTTCGACGGGGACGAGACCGCCCCCACGGACGACACTGCAACCTCGATGGCGCCACTGCCGATCGGCTCGACGTTCACCAGCCGCATCCCCTTCGCCAACCTCACCCCCACGGAGTTGGGGGCGGTGCTGTTCGTGCTGCTCTTCCCCGCAGCACCGGCATCCGATCCGGCCGGTCCGGCCGCGTTCGCGCACAAACTCGGCGGCGGCAAACCCCTCGGCCTCGGCTCGATGCAGGTGGAGGCGAGCGTGCACGTGTTGTCACCGCGGCGCCACGCCGATCTCGACGACCCCGGTGACGAAGTGGTCGACCCCGCCGGGTTCATCGAGGTGTTCCTGGCCGCGGCGCGGTGGCGCATCGAGGACGAGAAGGATGCGACCGACGAGTGGGTGTACGTCGCCGAGACCGGACGTCGATGGCCGCCACATGTGGCGGCGTGGCTGATGGTTCACCGGTGGGAGCACCGTCCGGCACCGGACGCGACCGCACCGTGCGGGCCGTCGGCGTTCCGGTCCAAGCTCCCGATGCTCGATGTGTTCGAGATCGCGAAGCAGAGCACGTAATCGAGCGGCCGCCTGCCCGCGCCGGGTCACCGGGCGGACGGGGCGGTCGTGTCGGTGTTCGCCGCCCGGTTCGGGAGGTCGGGTAGGTAGGCCTGCCACACCGCCGTCGCGACGGCGGCAGCGTCGCGGGCCCGGGCGTCGGCGAGTGCGGCCCGCGCGGCCGCACGATCGGCTTCGTCGCGGGCCTCGTCGATCAGCGCCCGGTCCACCCGCCGCCGTTCCCCGGCGTGTAGACACACCCCGGTTTTCGATTCGGTGCGCCAATGGTCGAAGTACCGGTCGAAGACGTGTCCGCAGAACTCGTCGGCGGCGCCGGTGTCGCTGAGCTGGGTGGCTTTGTCGGCGGCGTCGGCGACGAGGCCGTCGATGTCGGGCAACGGCTCGAAGGGCAGCGGCAGCGACGACGGGGCGTCGACGGTGCGCAGGGTGCGTTGATCCTGGTCGGCGGGAATCGCGGTGGGGCGGCGGCGACGCAGGCGGGACAGGATGGACACGGTGGGCCTCCGGGTGTCGGATCGGGGGTGTCGGGAAGATCAGGGACCGGGCAGGGGCCGGACCGGTGGTCACAGCCCGAGCGGGTGCGGGGGTACCGGCACCGCCGGGACGGTGTATCCGGCGCGGAGCTCGGGCAGTTCGGGGTGTCGTCGGGCGAACGCTCGCCAGTAGCGGGCGACCAGCGATTCGGTGCGTTCGGTGCAGCGTTGGATGCGCAGCGCTCCGACAGTGACCCGGTCGGCGCGGAGCTCGTCGAGCACGCCGATGCGCTCGGTGGCGGCGTCGATCTGCTCACGCAGGCTCTGCCGGCGGGCGGTGCGGGTACGGTCGCCGCGAATCCGGGCGGTGTCGTCGCCGTCGATCGAGGTCGTATCGATGTCGTCGAGGGCCGCCAGGGCGCGTTCGCGACGGTGAACGTGCACTGCCCGCTCCTGGTCGATCGGTGCGACGTGGGCCTGGGTGCGGAGCCGTTCGGATTCGATCATGGTCGCGTTGGTGCTGATCAAGGTGTGTAGGTACGGGGTGATACCGGTCTGCGGGTCGGGGACGATGCCGCGGCGCCCATCGCGGCGACCGGCCCAGGCCGCGGCCCAGCGGCTGAACACGGACGGGACTACCACGACAGTGGCCTCGGTCAGATCCACGGTGGCCACCGGCGACACTCCGTCGCCGGTGCGGGCACGGGTCGCGGGGGTCGATTGCCGACGAATCATGGTCTTTGTCCCTTCTCGGAGCGGGATGCGCGGCGGGAGCCGCGCATCGGACCTCTCAGGGACGAGCGGGGGATTTGTCTCGAGGCGAAGGCGTCAGCGGCCGGTCAGATGGGACGCCACCCGCTTCAGAGCCTCGCCGTCCTGGTCGTCGGTCCGTCCGAACCGCACGGTGCCGGTGCCGGTGTCGAATCGGGCGAACGGCAGCCACCGCTCGCGCACCTGCTGACGGGCGAACTCGGTCACACGCGCGTCCGAGATGTCGGTGCCCAAAACGAGGAGTGGTTTGTGGGCGTCGCCGACCACCGCAGCGACCTGCGTCGAGCGGGACTTCACCGCAGTCTTGAAGTCCCTCCACGCATCCTTCAGCTGATTCTTATTGCTGGATATTTCCTCTTTCGACTTCGGCTCGGGAAACGTCTTGGGAATGTGGATGTGGACCGAGGCGCATCCGCGGCGGCCGGCGACGATCAGCGGGGCCGCCACGCCGATGTCGAGTGTGGCCGGGTCGGCCGGAACGAACACCTCCAGCCGGTCCCCGGCCGCCTCGAGTGCGCGGCGGATCCGGCCGAGGATCGCGCGCGCTGCGGGGTCGGCCGGGTCCGCGGCGAGAGGGATGTAGCGGTCACCGAACTGGGCGGGCCAGTCCACCGCGAAATCGGTGATCTCCGCCTCGGTTCCGGATGTTCCCAGTCGTTGCACCGTGCCGTCGATCCCGAGATGGACCGCCGCCTCGCGTCGGCCTGCGTCGAGGGCGACGCGGAGCAGCCCGGCGGTGACGCCTTTCGGTCCGGGGGTGACCATGACCGCCGCCGGGCGAATGCCTTTCAACGCGGCGACCGTGGCCGCTTCCCCCGCTGCGGGAACCCGGAGATAGGTGCCGGCATCGTTCTTGCCGAGCTTGGTGAAGGCGTCGGCGAGCCGCGTGTTCGTTTCTGCGGTCCCGATGCCGAGAACATGGGTCGGCGCACTGCGGATTGCGGCTTGAACGGCCAGAGGTGTGCCGTCGACCGGCACCACGGTGACTGCGGCGCCGGTGACGTCGACGGGTACAGTTCTGGACTGGAATGTGCTCTCCCGCTTGAGCGACTGCAGCCAGGCGGCGAGAAGGTCGTCGACGTCTTTGCTGCCGGTGTCGGCGTCGAGGCGACCGGCCGCGACCTTGCCCATCGACGGCATCGTGGCCGTGATGTCCTGGCACGTGTGCTCGACTCGGCTCCACGGGACGGCAGGGCGCGTGTCGTCCTTGCGCTGATGTCCTTGCGCGCCGGTCACCCAGGATGTGACGGCGGTGCCGAAGGCCCAGCGCATGCTCACCACACGGTCCCCGAGCAGTTTGAGCGCCTTGTCGGCATTGGATTTGACCTCGATGGCCAGCACATGATGTCCCTTGCGCACCACCACGTCCGCTTCGCTCACTGCGGTGGTGCCCTCGTTGCGATCGGCGGGAACGGCGTGGACGTTGACCATCAGCTCCCACCCGCCTGCGGGGTGAGCACCGTGCAGGGCCCATGCGCAGATCAAGGCCACCAGCAGTTCGCGAACACTTCCCCGCGCATCGTCCAGTGTGCGCATCGAGGTGACGAGACGATGCGGATCGTCGAGCCCGAGTGCGGTGGCGAGAACAGCGGCGTGATTCTGCAGGCAGGTGATCCATGCGGGGTACTCCGGATCGTTGCGGTCCACGACATCGGCCCGGTCGAGCAGGCCGATCGTGTCATCGATCTGAGTCGACCACTCGGCTGTGGGGACGGGTGCGCAACGGTAGAAGCCTTGCAACCGCATGCCGTGCAGAGCCGCGATCAACTCGGTGCTCAGCGTCGAGGTCTCCACAGCCCGGTGTTCGGCGCGTGCACTGCCGGGAACGAGGGTGCCGTAGGTGTCGTCGATCCAGGTGCGCCACTGCCCGCCCCGGTCGGGCAGGCCGCGCTCGTGGTGGTGGTCCATGTGCGCGACGACCGCGGCCACGGTCATCACCTTCGTGCCGCCCGAATAGTCCAACCGGAAGTCGCGGTCACCGATCGTCTCCGCGAGCTCGGTGAAGCAGGTGGCGGTGGCGGCCAGGTCGTCCCCGTCGCCGCAGTCGACCAACTCGAATGCGGCCGGCAGGTTCCGGGCGGTGCGGATCGGGGCGAGGACCTGGGCGATGCAGCGAGCCACCGGTGCGGTGGCGGTGGTGTGGGCCAGGATCACCTGCGGGCAGTCGAGGGTGAGGATCGCCAGAGCGACCGGCAGCGGACTCAACCCGACCGTCACCACCAACACATCCGGACCGTCGGTGAAGTCCTGCTCGTCGGCGGCTACGCCCCAGTCGAAATCCATCTGCCGCATTATTCCCAACCGTCCACCCCGGCGCCGGTCGGACGCACCGAGCGCGACTCGACGGATCGGCGCCGGGCGCGGGTTGTCCCTGAGGGTGTCGGTGCACGACACCACCGACGAAAGGATCACGGTCATGCCGATCGACCAGCCGCCGCTCACCCCGCAGACCAGCGAAGTCCGCTACGCGCAGGAACAACGCAAGATCCAGCGCCGACGCGACGAGGAACGCAAGAAGAACCTCGCCGCCGAGATGCGCCGCAAGGCGCAGGAGAGCAAGCAGAACCGGTGACGCCGGGCCGAGGCCGCGGGGGTTCGCCCCCGCGGCCTCGGCGCGTCCGGATCGCGAGACCCGAAGGTGCGCTGCAGGTGGCGACCTGTCACCGGCGGTGGCGGTGGGGCCGGACTCGGGTTCCGGCCCCACCGCGACCGCGGTGAGGTGACACCGTGCTCATCGTCTACTCGTCGCCGTAGAGGTCGTCGAGTTCGGCGATGCGCGCCTCGATGCGTCGGCGTTCGTCGGTGTCGAAGACGCGGGATCCGAGCCGGAACCCGGCGTCGCGGACGCTGCGCCAGATCCTCAGTTCCCCGGCGCCGTCGAGTACCGGCGCGGTGTCGGTGCCGAAGACGCTGTCGTGGACCTGCGTTTCGGGACGCTGGTCGTCGGGACGGTCCCAGTTCTCGTCGAGACGGGTCCCGACGAGTTCCCTGGCCGCCAGGACCAGCGCCGCGTACGCGCGGTGCGCCTTCTCACCGCCCTCCATCCAGGTTTCCCGGTCCCGGAAGGCCCACAGCTGCGCGGCCACCTCGACGTCGTCGAGGTCGACGAGATGGCTTGCGCCCTGGGAGAGGGGATTGCGGTAGTTCTGCACCGCGACGCGGCGCAGGTATCCGACGGCCTGGTCATCGGGGCACAGACCGAGCAGCGCCTGCGCGGCGATGCGCTCGCCGCTGGCCAGCCCACGGACGAGGATCTTGTAGATCTCGCATCCGGCGTCGGTGAACAGCCGTCGGCCGTCGCGCCCGGTGTACCTCGCCGCTGCCCGTTCGGGGCGGGCGGTGTGCACCGTTCCCGCGGTGAGCTGACGACCGTGGTCGCGCAGCGACTGCACCGTGCTCGACCACAGCGCCGAGTACTGAGAGGAGCGCAGCCCGTGGACCGCGGCCCGGTGCAGGTCTCGGGCGGTGGTGTGGCGGCGGGCGGCGTCGGAGGTCAGGAACCCGACGATCGCCGTGTACAGGCGTCCGCGTACCGCGTCTCCGAGTGCGATGTCCGGGCGGTGCCGGCGGCACCGGGCCGCGGCCAGCAGCACCGTCAGGGCCCGCACCACCTGGTCTTCGACGAGGGGGTCGGAGTCGGGGATCGTGGATCCGGGCACGAACACCTCGCCCGGCCAGCAGAGACGCCGGCCCAGCACGGTCGCGGCGGCGTCGCGGGCGATGGGGACGAGCAGCTCTTCCTGCGCTTCGGAGAAGCAGGGGCGCTGCTGATCGCACCCGATGGAGTCGGTGGTCCGGCGGGAGTTGAACTGCATGTGATGACCTCTTCCTCGCCGGGAACCTGTCGACTGCTGTCGACTGGGCGATTCCCGATCGGGAAGTCGTCCGGTGTCGGAGGAGACCATCGATGAAGTTGTGACCGGAGAAATCCGGCGGACGGCAATCTTGGCTCGAGATCGATCATCGTGTCAAGCCCTCACCGCAGGCCCTCTCACGTCGCCCGGGGGTGACGACCTGGGTGTGTCCCTGACTGTTGCGGTGTCCCCGCGCGGGGGATCGGTCCGCCGCGCCGCTCCGGAAGGGAAAACCGATGACCACATTCGATCCCACCGACCTCGTTGCCGGTGTCTCGGGCGCCGACGGTGAGCACGTCCACCGCTCCACCCTGCGTGAGCACGCCCGCCAGCTGCAGGTACGGGCCCTGGCGTTGCCGCTGTGGGCGCTGCTCGCCCGCGAGGCCGGTTGGTGGGTGATCGTCGCCGCTGCCGTCGTGCTCGAACACCCCCTCGTCACATCGACGTTGGCGCTGGTGATGCCGAGTGCCGGGGACCGGGCGTTGGCGATCGCGGCGCTGGCGTACCTGGCGGTGTACGTGGCGTTGTGGCACGCGGTCGGGCACCGGATCGCCGAGGCACGCCAGCTGTACCTGGCCAGCAGCAGCAGCGGCACCGCCCGCCGTCTGAACCCGGCGTTCGGGGCGCTGGGGGTCGTGCTGCTGACCGTGTCGGTGCTGGCGCTGCTCGGTGTCGCCGTCCGCCGCGCGCTGTCGTTGGCCGACAAAGCCGGATCGAGGGCGGTGACCACGCTGCTCGACACCAGCATCGATCCCCCGAGCATCGAGCAGCAGAACCTCACCCGCGAGCAGGCGTGGGGGCAGACGTTCTGGCCGGACCTGATGTTCACGATCTCGGTCATGGCGCTGCTCGCCGCGCTGGCGGTGTGGATCGGGTTCACCGCCGCGCCCCGGCACCAGGCGCTGAGCCTGCACCTGTCCCGACGCGCGGCTCACGCCGCCGCGGCCCGGGCCGCCGCCGCAGCCGCGGCGCATGCCGGCGCCGAGCGGCGCGTCGCCGCCCGGCAGGACAGCATGCAGGACCGGGACGTGCAGGCTGCGGCCCTGCTCGACGTCCTCGACGCCCGCTTCGACCGCGCGAAAACCACCGTCCGGCACCACTTGTCGTACCGGCAAGGCCGCCCCGAAGCCACCACGGCCCTCGCCGACGATCCTTCCACCCGCCGGTGACCGCTCCGGTGCCCCACCCTCCGGTCCACTCCCAGGGAGCGGTGGGGCACCGGGCGCTCCGCCCACACAGGTCTGTCCCTGACTGCACCGGCACCCCCTCACCCGAAAGGCCACCTCCATGAACCACCACACCACCACTGCCGGTCGCACGACCGTGTCCGCCCTCGCCGTCGGGGTTGCTGCCGCCCTCACGGTGATCAGCTGCGGCTCCGCGCCCGCCCCGACCGCCGCGCCGCTGCCCTGTGACGTCGGCGCCGGCCCGGTCGGGCTCGCCGTGGGACAGCGGCAGAACACCCCCGCTGTCCGGATCGACGGGACCGTGCGGGCGGTGCTTGCCCGCGCCGTCGAGGCCGCGGCCCCGGTAACCGTTGTCGCCGTCGACGGCGACCCGGCAGCCGTGCGCAAGTTCCCCGCCGTCGACCTGCCGAACAGCTCCGCCGCTGCCGCCGAGGCCGCCACCGAGGCCGTAACCGCGGTGACCGGCGCCGTCTCCGGAGTGCGGGCCGCTGCCCCCGAAGCCGATGTGCTCACCGCGCTCGCGGTCACCGCGGACGCGGCCCGCGCCGCCGGCCCCGAGGGCACCGTCGTGCTGGTCGACTCGGGTCTGCAGACCGTCGCACCGCTCGACTTCACCCGACCCGGGATCCTCGCCGCCGACCCCGCCGAGGTCGTGCAGTTCCTACGCGCGAGCGGACAACTCCCCGACTTGAGCGGCACCGCGGTGCTCTACGCCGGCCTCGGCGCCACCGCCGCACCGCAGGACCGGCTCACCGACAGCCAGGTCGCACACCTCGAAGCGCTCTACCGCGCCCTCGCCGAGGCAGCGGGGGCGCGGTGCGTCGCCGTCGTCGACCACACCCCGTCCACCGCGGCCGTCGGCGACGTTCCCCCGGTCTCGCCGGTGCCCGTCCCCGACCCGGTCAGCGTCACCGCCGCCGACACCGGACCGATCGTGCTCGACGCCACCACAGTCGCGTTCCGCCCCGACACCGCCGACCTGGTCGACCCGGCCGCCGCCGATCAGATTCTGGCACCGCTGATCGCGCGGCTCACCGAAGAACCCGAGCGCACCGTCACCCTCACCGGCACCTGCGCAAGCGGGACCGGGCACGGCCCCGATCCGGTGACCCTGTCCGGCGCCCGCGCCAGCACCATCGCCGGGCGTCTGATCGCGGCCGGGATCGCCCCGGATCGGATCACCACCTACGGGGTCGGTACCGCCTTCGTCGAGTTCGTCACCGATCTCGACGCCGACGGCACCCTCCTGCCCGGTCCGGCCGCGCAGAACCGCACCGTACGCATCACCGTGCACTGACCCGCCCACCGGACCGGAAGGATCCGCCATGCAGCTGATCAACCTCACCGCGCACCCGGTGGTGCTGCACCGCCCCACCCCCCAGCCGCCGCTCGTGCTGCCCGCCTGCCCCCGGCCACCGCGCGTTCCCGACACCGACCGCCCCGGACGGCGGTGCCTGCCCGATCTCACCATGCCCGTCGTCGAACTCGACACCGGCACCACGGTCGACTCTCTCCCGGAACCGTGCCCCGGCACTGTGTACGTCGTCGGCCGACTCGTCGCGGCGGCCGCACCGCACCGCACCGACCTGTTCGTTCCCGGACCGGTGTACCTCGACCCCCGCACCGGGCTTGCGGGCTGTTCTGCGCTGCTGCATCTGCACTTCCCACCCGGAGGGGGACGGTGATCGGCCGGCGCGGCCGCGGTCAGCGTCACGACGTGGTCAGGCCTGGTGGTCGAGTGCCTGAACCTCGACCTGCCCGAGTCCCCCCGTGGTGTCGACGCCGACCCCGGACCAGGTCGCGAACCGCCACAGTGCTTCGAACCACACGACGGCCGCTGCGGACGCGGACATGCATTGCAGCACCACATCCACCGTCGATGTGGGGCGCGTGTGCGCCGCTCCGTTCTTGTACGCGACCTGCTCGTCACCGCTTGGCAGCACTTGCCGGATCGAGGTGGCGATCGTGCACCGGCGCAACTCCTGCTTGACCGTCGCCGGCACCGCCCACCGGCCCGGGTCACGCCGCACCCCGGACACCGGCGTCCACGACAACATGTCGTTCCAACGCCGGGCCAACCTCTCGGTCACCAGGCCCGGTTCGAAAACGACCTCCGCCGGATCGGACCACGCCCACGGCGTCACACTGCGTACCCGCAAGGACTCGGCCGGCATCACCCGCCCGGAGTGTGCTCGCCGGATCCACTCGACCTGGGAGTGCTCGACGATTTCACCGACCGGGGTGCACTCGAGCTTCGGCCCCTTGGCCACCTCGAAGCACTGTCCGCGACGGTGGTGCGGGTGCCTCGGCCAGCTGTACCGATCGGTCAACCACACCACCGACATCGTCAGGCTCCCAGTTCCGGGGGCCGTGCCGACCTGCACGGCACGCGGTTTAACCGGGTCGTTATGGGTACCTTCGTGTTCGCCGATCAGCCATCGACCGATCTCGGCGTACTGAGCCGGTCGCAATCGCGGGCACCGGCCGCCCCCTGCGATGTCGAATTCCACCTGCACACGTTGCACACCCGAGAGCTAACACCACAGTTCCCGGTGACCGCCTCCCCGCACCACCCAAACCGGTAGCGCCCCTACCCCGGCCGCTTCAGGGTCGACAACCCCCATGAGGGCAGGGCGGCATCCGCCGCGAGCGAACCCAGCACACCGCGCGTGTCGCGCCGAACCCGCGGGCCCCTCCACTAGGACCTATTGCCTCATGTCAAGATGCCCGCGAGGACTGCTTCGTTGACTCATGTGCCGATGCCCGCGTGACGGGTGCCCTTCGCGCGGGCCCCGCCTTGCTGGTCGTCAGCGTCAACAGCTCGGTAGTCAGCGCCTGGATCCCCCGCTGGAGGGCGGCGGGGTTCAGGCGAGCGTAGGTGTCGGCAAGGATGGCGAGGTCTTCCTCGGTGAGTTCGTCGTGTCGTTCAGCACGCCGATGCGGAGTGGCCGCCGTGTCGTACTTCTTGATCACCTTCGCGCCCTCACGGACCTTCGAGATCAGTTTCTGTTGCGGGCAGAAGTAGTTGGCCAGCTGCGACTGCAACACCCAAATCTTGTCGAGCAGCAGCAGTTCTGCCTCGGTGTCGTAGCGGTGGTAACCGACCACGGTACGCACGATCGCCCAGTTCTTCTGCTCCACATGGCAACCGTCGTTGGAGTTGCCCGGCCGGGACCGGGTGAAGGTGATCTTGCGTTTGTCGCACCACGCGAGCAGGTGATGATTGATGAACTCACTGCCGTGTCGCTGTCCACGCCGAGGATCGGGAACGGCATGATGCCGGCGATCTCGTCGAGGGCGGCGATCACCCATCTACGCGCCTTGTTGCGCACGCTGCGGTTCTCGGTCCATCCGGTGGCGATGTCGGTGACCGTCAGGGTGTAGGCATGATCGCCG
Organism: Rhodococcus sp. YH1; assembly: GCF_009939605.1. NCBI lineage: Bacteria > Bacillati > Actinomycetota > Actinomycetes > Mycobacteriales > Nocardiaceae > Rhodococcus > Rhodococcus sp. YH1. The sequence goes on from NZ_WVTE01000211.1 coordinate 20,507, forward strand.
ACTGCGTTGCCGCCCTCGTGGCCGACCAGGTCGATCTCGACGAACCCTGGTTTCGCATCGTCCCACTGCGCCCAGGTGCGGATCGGGATTTGCGACTTGAGCAGCGACCCCGGTTTGGTGTGGCTGCGACCTCGCAATTGGTGTTTCTTCCGTTCCGGAGCCAAGCGCCGGTCGATGGTGGCTGCGGACATCCGCACCAGCAACGCGGCGGTCTCGTCGTCGATGTCCAACTCCCCGAAGTGGCGTAGCCGCGGCACCAGCTCGGCCAGGACCGGAGCCAGCCGCTTGCCGGCCGGCATCCCCAACACTGCCCAGCAGAAGACGAGTGCAGCAACGGCCTTCGGGCCGTAGATCGGTGGTCGGGGTGTCCGCGGACGCACCACTCGCGGCCGCAGCGCGCCCCGCAGTGCCTTACGGGCGTGATCACGATGCCAGCCGGTGGTGGCACACAACTCGTCCAGGATCCGCGCTTTACCGGCCTTGTCGGCCCGCATGTAGCGGTTCGCGATCGTCTTGGTCACGGCTTTGCGCTCGACCATCGTCCCCGAGTTCCGCAGCTAATCGGGTTACCAGGACATGACGGAAGGTAAGTGCGCAGGTCAGCGGCCTGCGAGATGCTGACACAGCCGGAAATTCCTAGTGACACGAATTTGTCTTTTTCTCCTACATGAGCAGTCTTTTCTCTGGTAGTGTCCGGTGACATGTTCGTGAGGACCTCGTCACGGCGGAACAAGGACGGCACCACGGTGCGGTACCTGCAGCTGGCCCACAACCAGTGGGATCCGGCGAGCAAGTCGTCGAAGATGAAGGTGCTCTACAACTTCGGTCGTGCCGAGGATGTGGACCGGGCCGGGATCGAGCGGCTGATCGCGTCGCTGACCCGGTTGCTGGACACCCCGGTCCCGTCCGAGACCGTGGAGCCGGGTGCGGGGCTGACGTTCTGCGAGTCCCGCCCCCTGGGCGGGGCGTGGCTGCTCGACGGCCTGTGGGCGCGGCTCGGCGTCGGCGCCGCGATGCGGACGCTGCTGGCCGGCGGCCGGCGGGACGCCGCGACCACCGAGCGGGTGCTGTTCGCGCTGGTCGCGAACCGGGCGTTGGCGCCGTCGTCGAAGCTGGCCGCGTCGTCCTGGATCGGCCAGGACGTACACATCCCCGGGCTGGCAGTCACGAGCGACGACGCCTGCTATCGGGCAATGGACTGGCTCGTCGGCGTCGAGGAGCAGCTGGCACGCACCGTGTACGGGTCGGTGGCGGACCTGTTGAACCTCGAGGTCGACCTGCTGTTCTTCGACACCACCTCCACCTACTTCGAGACCGACGAGGCCGACCCGCCGTGCTGGCGCGACGAGCACGGACGGCCCGTCGACGATTCGGGCGACGGCACGGGCGAAAAGTCCGGCGCTGACGGCGCCGGCAGTCCCGAGCCGCCGGCGGGATCGGTGCGGCAGGCCGGGTTCCGTGCCTACGGGAAGTCCAAGGACCACCGCGACGACCTGCCGCAGGTGGTGATCGGGATGGCCGTCACCCGCACCGGGATCCCGGTGCGGGTGTGGTCCTGGCCGGGAAACACCGCGGATTCGGCGTTGATCCGGCAGGTCAAGGCCGACATGCGGGACTGGAACCTCTCGCGCATCGTCTGGGTGGCCGACCGCGGGTTCGCCTCCGCGGAAAACCGGCGGTACCTGCAGCGCGCCGGCGGCGGCTACATCCTCGGCGAGCGGCTGCGGTCCGGGTCGGCCGAGGCCACCGCGGCCCTCGCCCGGCAGGGCCGGTACCGGGACGTCGCCGACGGCCTGCGGGTGAAGGAGGTGCGCCTCGGTGAGGGTGAGCGGTTCGTGATCGCGCACAACCCGGAGGCCGCCGACCGTGATGCCGCGATCCGCGCCGAGATGCTCGACCGGCTCCGCGAGACGATCGCCGGCTCGGACACGCTCACCGCCACCAAGCGGGCCGAGCTGCGCGGGGTGCTCTCCACCAAGCCGGGCCTGCACCGCTACCTGCGGGTCACCGCGGGTGGGTTGCTGCGGGTCGACGCGAAGGCGGTCACCGCCGAGGCCAAGCTGGACGGCAAGTACCTGCTGCGCACCAACGAACAGCACCTGTCCGCCGAGGACGTCACCCTCGGCTACAAGCAGCTGCTCGAGGTCGAACGTGGTTGGCGGGACATGAAGCAGATCCTCGACCTGCGGCCGGTGCACCACCGGCTCGAGGAGCGGATCCGGGCGCACGTGCTGTTGTGCTGGCTGGCGCTGCTGCTGATCCGGATCGTTGAGACCACCACCGGCGACACCTGGACCACCGTGCGGCGGGAGCTGCAGCGTCTGCACGTCGGTCACTTCACCGGCCCCGCCGGCAGCTACCGTCAGAGCACCGCGCTCACCCCGGCGCAACGCGGCATCTTCACCGCCCTCGGCGTGATGCCCCCGCCGCGGATCCTCGAACTCGCCACCGCCGACTGAACACCGCACTCCGACAGTCCTAGTGACACGCCGTGTCACCGGGCAAACGCGCCTTCCCGCAGGTCACGACCCCAATCCGCGTCACCTTCCCACACCGGAGCTGCGGAACTCAGGTCGTCAATCCCATCCTTCGGCGGTAGCGCAACTCCGAGCGCACCCTCGAACGACACGCCACACGCGGGCATTCTCGAGTGAGTCAACGAAGAGGGCTACGCGGGCATTTTGGATGAGTCAACGCGTAGGATTGACTTCGCAATCAGAGGGAGATATAGTTTCGCGCATTGCTCCCCGCCGTTCTTCGGGATACTGAAGAACTGGCGGGGCTTTTTGCAGGTAGGAGATGCCGTGTCGGACCGGATCGCCGTATTCCTCGACTATCAGAATGTCCACCTGGGCGCGCATAAGGTATACCGACCCGACGGCCGTAAGGAACACTCGATCGTGCATCCGCTGGCCCTCGCCGAGCGCATCGTCGCCAAACGCAAGTTCGGTGGCGAACTCACCTCGGTCCGCGTTTTCCGGGGCCGCCCCCGCCCAGACCTCGCACCGAAAACCGCTGCTGCCAACGATGCGCAAACTGCGGCTTGGCAGCGCGACGAACGGGTTGTAGTCACCCGCCGCCCCCTGAACTACCGGCACTATCCGGAGCAGAAACCTCAAGAGAAGGGTATCGACGTCGCACTGTCGATCGATCTCGTTCGCGCTGCCATCGAAGAGCAGGCCGACGTGCTGATCGCATTCACCTCGGACACCGACATCCTTCCCGCACTCGAATTTGCCTTCTACCGACCCGGCCCCCGCGTCGAGATCGCTGCCTGGGCCAAAGGGAACCGGGCACTGTGGTTCCCCGAGGAAAAACGCAACAAAAGACTGCTGCCGTACTGCCACTTCCTCGACGAAGAAGACTTTGAAGCAGTCCGCGACCGCACAACCTATATCTGACATCCGTACCGCAGACACACACCGCTATCGGTTCGTGCCCTGGAAGGAACCGCGGTCACGGATTCTGCGACTGCAAGCGGACGACCCGGTGCGCACTTCGGAGCAGATTCGCTCGGCAGCAGCTCGTGCGCGCTCCTGGGCCCGTAGATAGAACCCCCGTAGGCGGATGGAGCGTGTCGACTACTTCACGCCAGCCAGCGTGAAGATCGCCCGGTTTCTGTGCCCGTAGGCCGGATGGTTCATGTCGACGATGAGTGGACCGGTATGCGGTGGGTGCCGATGTTTCTGTGCCCGTAGGCCGGATGGAGCGTGTCGACTGTTCAGCAGTTCGCTCCGCAGGCCGCCCCGATCGTGTTTCTGTGCCCGTAGGCCGGATGGAGCGTGTCGACACTCCGCCGCCGGCTCCGACGGCAGACTACACGTTTCTGTGCCCGTAGGCCGGATGGAGCGTGTCGACCTAGAAGATGGGGATGTCGAAGAGTTCGTAACAGCGTTTCTGTGCCCGTAGGCCGGATGGAGCGTGTCGACCGGCCCGAAGGTCATTCCGCTGCGGAGGATCGGTTTCTGTGCCCGTAGGCCGGATGGAGCGTGTCGACTTCAGCAGATCACCGATCTCGCGAACCAGGTCGCGTTTCTGTGCCCGTAGGCCGGATGGAGCGTGTCGACGAAGGCTAAGCGCGCAAAATGGCTCGCCATTGGGTTTCTGTGCCCGTAGGCCGGATGGAGCGTGTCGACGTCTTCTCGGCGCTGATCCAGTTCCCTGAGTGGTCGTTTCTGTGCCCGTAGGCCGGATGGAGCGTGTCGACCCTAACGCGGATTAGGGGGTCTTGACCAGCATAGACACGGCAAGAAAACACGCACCCTGCCAATCGGCCTCACATCCTTGGATGCAGGGTGACCTCACTTTCGCTCTACCTGCACAAACGCATGCGCGCACCTCGTACGCGTATCGCGTCGCTCTCCGGATGGAGCGCAGCGTCCGGTGTCAGCGACACGCGGTTCTGCCCCCCCCAATACTCGATCCGGGTGTGGGGAAGCTGGGTCGACTTGCCCCAGATCCCTGCCTGGGAAGAACTCAAGGTTCTTGTCCCTGAGCCACTCTACGAACAACGGTGAGCGAATGGGGGTGGCACGATGGGTAAGGCACTCAACGAGGCGGCAGCCCAGCAGAACGTCCTCGATGCCTGGCAGACGACGAAATCCCGCCTGGCATGGGAACCCGCCCCCAACGCCGAGATACAGGCCTTCACCACCAACCTGCTCGCGCACCTGACGGCAATCAGTTCCTCCCTGCGGGATCGTTCCTGGATGCCCCAGCCCATGCGGCACATCGAGATCGCGACGCAGTCCGGCGGCACCCGGGCACTTGGCATCCCGACCGTCGTGGATCGGGTCACCGAACGCGCCTTGGCGGCGGTGATCACCAGGGCGGTCGACGTTCGGCTGCAGTCGAGCTCATACGGCTTCCGCCCCGGTCTCGGTGTCGCCGATGCCGTCGAGGATCTCCAACAGCGAATCAGCGCCGGGCGCCGGTGGATCGTCCGTACGGACATCGCTGCGTGCTTCGACAGCGTGTCCCGCCGCGGGTGCGTCCGGGCACTGGCCGACTTCGTCGACGACCCCGACCTCGTGGAGTTGGTCCGCCGGCGGATCGACCCGCCCGACGGCGGCGCGGGCGTCGTCGGGATTCCGCAGGGGTCACCGTTGTCACCGGTGCTGCTCAACGTCTACCTCGATGGCCTCGACCAGGAGCTGTGGATGCACGGTGTCGAGGCGATCCGCTACGTCGACGACATCGCCGTGGCCTGCGACACCCGCGAGGAAGCACGTGCGCAGCTGGAACTCGTGCGTACAAGCCTGGCAAGTAGGGGACTGCGCGTGCACGAGAAAAAGACGTCGATTGTCGACGCCGATCGCGGTGTGCCGTTTCTCGGACGCACCGTCACCGGCGCTGATCCGCATCCTGAGCATCGCCTCGCCTGTCCTTCCCGGATCACGCTGCACATCACCAGCCGTGGCTCGGCGTTGCGGGCGCGAGGAACCAAGTTCGTCGTCACCCAGCACGGCGTGAGCACCGTCCATCCGGCGCCGCGCACGCGCATGATCGTGTGTCACGACCGCACGCTGGTCTCGACCGCGGCCCTGACGCTGGCGGCACGACACGATGTCGAGGTGGCGATCATCGACCGTCATGCGGGTCTGACCGGGTTCCTGTCCCTGGCCGGCGCGCGCTACGACACCGCGTACGCACAGCGAACCGCCCAGGGCGATGCGAAGTTCGCGTTGACCGTGGCGCGGGGCATCGTCGAAGGCAAGATCGCCAACAGCATCACTCTGCTACGCAGGACACCGGCCCGGCGACGGCGTGTCCCGGCTGATGTTCTCGCACGCCTGCAGCATCTGCGCACCCGGAGTCGGGAGACGGAGACCGTGCAGGCTCTTCTCGGTGTCGAGGGCAGTGCCGCCCGTTTGTACTTCCAGGGACTGCGCACGCTGGTGCCGGACGAGTACGGATTCCTCGGTCGCCGACGGCGGCCACCGACCGACCCGGTCAACGCGATGCTCTCCTACTCCTACACCGTGCTGCTCGGTGAGGTCACTCGCGCCGTGCAACTCGCCGGTTTGGATCCGAACCGTGGTTTCCTGCACCGGCCGTATCGGGGGCGCCCCAGCCTCGCCCTCGACGTGATGGAAGAGTTCCGGGCCCTCATCGTGGACACCTGTGTCCTGCGGTTGATCGCGACCGGCGCAGTCCAGCTGTCCGGCTTCACCACCACGAAAGAGCAGGGATGCCGGATGGACACCGGCACCAAGCGGTCCTTGGTCACCGAACTCGAACGGCGGCTGCTCACCGTCGTTACCCACCCGTATCTGCGGCAGAAGATGACCTACCGTGAGTACATCGAACACCAGAGCCGGCACGTCGCGAACCTGGTCACCAGCCCGCAGACGCAAGGACCGTATATGCACGTGTCCTGGCGTTGACCCCCACACGATGCTGGAGGTGATCTTTATGCCGTTCGCTCTGGCGATGTACGACATCGCCTCCGACCGCCGCCGGGCACGTGTCTCCGAACTTCTCGCCGACTCCGGACCGCGAGTGCAGCTGAGTGTGTTCGAACTCGAGCTGGCCCGTCACCGTGATCTGACCATGCTGTGCGACAGGCTCACCGGCATCATCGATCACCACCACGACCAGGTGCGCATCTACACCGTGCCTACCCTCAGGGAGGACCGCATCATCCTGGGAAACCGGGTGCTGCAAGAACGTCTGCCGTATCTCATCGTGTGATCGACTCGGGTGAGCCGCCCACGAGACACCGTCCGCGATGAGGACGGCAGACATACAATGCGGGCGGTGAACGCACCCGGCCACCAGCCGACGCGCCGGGCGGGACCGCGTGGGGTGGGGCCCGCCCTGTGGCCGCGAGGTCCTCGGCGTCGGGCTCCGAGTTTTCGAAACTCTCAGGTGCACTCGTTCACGCGTAGCGGCCCGGAAAGTAGCGGCTTCGTTCCGGAACGTCTGGGGCGACCGCGTCTCGAGAATGCGCCACCATTGCTGCGATGGTGCCTGCACCCGGCCACGGTCGGCGGCGGGCACACACTCAACGATCGGTGCAGCTTCACCTCGACGACGAACCGCGCCAAATGGGCGTGTCGGTGACGTCGGGGCGCTCGCTTCGCACACGTGAACGCCTCGGTCCCTGAGTATCCCGGTACCCCCGGCGAGTTGCTCGCCCGACACGGCAAGGACACCGACATGACCGACCCCACCCGCCCCGCCACCCGCACCGTGCGCACCGCGGCACCGCGACTACTGGCCACCACCATCGCGGCCGCGACACTGACAGCACTCGGCACCGTCACCGCGACCGCCGCCCCTACCCCTGCCTGCACCCCGGTGATGGTGCTCGGGATCCCGGGAAGCACCGAAGGCGCCGCCCACCACCCGGGATCCACGCAGGCGCGCGAGGTGTACGGGGCGACGGTCGCCGACGCCGTCGCCGGCGCCCGCGCCGGCAGCGACCACCCGGTCATCGCCGAAGCGGTGAGCTACCCCGCCGTGCTCAGCCTCAACTTCACCGACGGCAAGTACACCGCGTCGAAGGACACCGGCTACGCCCGCACCTACCACACCCTCCACACCTGGGCGCGGGCGTGCCCGGAATCACGGTTCGCGCTGATCGGATACAGCCAGGGCGCCCACATCGCCGGCGATCTCGCCCAGACGATCCTGCACGAGCACACCCCGATCGCCCCCGACCGCCTCGCCGGTGCACTGCTGCTGGCCGACCCCGGGTTCGTCGGGTACGGCGCCCGCACCCAGGCTCTGCGCTACGACGCGAAGACGAACACCTTCACCCCGGTCGACTCGGGCCGCGCCGGACCCGCACCCCGGGTCAGCTTCGACGAGGACGATCCGGTCTACTCGATCTGCTTCGTCGGCGACATCGTCTGCACCCCCGGCACCTCGGTCGAGCTGCACGGCCGCTACGCCACCGCAACCTACGCGCCGACAGGCAGGTCCGCCGCGTACACCTACGGACAACTCATGGCCGCCGAAGAACAGTGGTGACCAGGTCGCAACGGATCCGGTCCCGGGGTCTCTTCGTCCCGGCACCCGACCCGATCCCACCGCTGTCGCTCGATCTCCTCCGGAGTGGTGAACTGGTCGAGCCGATCCAGTGTGGCCAATCGCCGAAGGCGACGAGTTGTTTGTCCAACCGGGCGATCTCGACGCCCGCAGCGGCGCCAACCCTGTCGGCGTCGGCCTGGACCCGGCGCCGATACGCATCGAGCACATTCGGGTCGGCCAGCAGCCCGGTCGCCGCGGTGATCGACGCGACCACCTCGATCAGATGCTCGAACGCGGTATGCCGCGGTATGCGTTGACTGCCGTAGCAGCGGCACGGCCTCCGCCAGGTGGACACGGCCGTGCTAGTCGGCCCGCGGTGAGCAAAGATCCTGCTCGCCCGCAAAGTACCAGGCTCAGCACCTCTCGGCTCGAACCGGACCCTACCGACATCGAGTGGGGAAAACCCAGTTCGGCGCACTGACATCCCGGTGGGAGTCTCACATCGGTAGGTTCTGCATATGTGAAGTGCCACTGAAGTTGGCCAATCGGACCAGGTAGTTCGGGGACTCGACAGATACACCACCGATCGGTGCCGAAAAGAAGAGGACGGGCGCACCCCTCCGGACGGTTCACTCGGACGCGGTCTGGGTCACCGTGGCGATGCTGGGGGTGGCGATCGGACCACCGAAGGTGCTCGCCGTCGTCCAACTCCTCGGGGCCGTGCTGCTGCTGTCGCTGGCCGTGGCGACCCTGCGAGCGCGGCCCCTCACCGACACCGACCCGGACGCACCCCCGCGGTCCCCGTCGGCGTCCTTTGCGCTCGGGGTCGCCACCAACATCACCAATCCGAAAGCGGTGGTGTTCTTCCTGGCGGTGTTCGCCACGCTGATACCGCAGCACGCCTCCGGAGCGGACAAGCTCACCGTGGCGGTGTTGCTGATCGCCTCCGAGGCCGCGTGGTTCGGTACCCTCACCTGGTTCGCCACCACCAGGGTCGTCGACCACTGGCTGCGGTCCCATGCCCACGCGTTCGCCCGCACCACCGCCGCGGTCCTGGTGATTCTCGCCGGGATCGTACTGTGTTCGGGCACAACAGAACTGCTCACCTGACCCCCCGCCGGTGACCGCGGGTCCGGTGCGCCGCCCCCGCTGGGCCCACCGACACCGACCCCCGGGGTGGGTGGGGGTGCGGCGCCGCTTCCCCCGCCGGAGCCGGCGGCGAGGCCTACGGGTGCGGGCACGCGGTTGTCCTACCTGCCGGCGGTGCTCGTCTCGCTGGTTGCCAGTGTGGGCGTGATGATCGGCAGCGTCGGCCCGTGGGTGAGCTTTCTGGCGTTGTCCACGCACGGCATCGAAGGTGACGGCGCCGTCACCCTGGTCCTGGGAGCACTCGCAGCTGCCACCCTGGTCTCTGTTGTTCGAGGCGGGGGCACAGCGGGGTTCGGGCGCCGGTGGGCCAGCCCGCTGATCGGAGCCCTCTGCCTGATCATCGCGGTGCTCGATCTTTCCGAGGTGGCCTCGGTCGGCATCGAGTTCTTCGGCCCGCGACTCGGAGTGCAGATCGGGTGGGGACTGTGGCTGATGACGCTCTCCTCGCTCGTGCTGCTGGTCGCCGGGGTATCGGCGGCGAAGAAGACACGGAGAAGGTAGTTGCTGCAGGACGGATGGGATGGCCTCAGGCCGGGCGTCACGCACCTCGGAGCGGCCCACCTCATGTCGTTCCGTGCAGGATCACGCGGGCGTGGTATCGCTCGCCTCGATCGGAGTGCGGAGGAGCACGTGACCGTGATCCGAGCAGCCACGGGGATCCGGGCCATCACTGGTTTGTCACCCTCGGGGACGGCACCGCGGTGGCCAGCCCTCTGGGCACCGAGGGGCGCGCCCGGCTGCTGTAGTCGTGGCGGTAGATGTTCGCCGATTTCCTGCACTGGCTGTACATGATCGGACGACTCCCCGGAGCCTGACTTTCCTGGCACCGATACTGCGGTCGGTTCCGCTACGGACTGATCGACGACGGTTCGATCGTGCCGCCGGCGGTCGGGCACACCGCATCGGTGGCGTTGCAGTCCACCGCACACGATGCGGGGTCTATGGAACTCGTAGGCACGACCGAGCCGTCGGTCGGTGGAGAAAAGTGCCGTTGTTCGGACCAGGGGTGTTTTGTCCGGTCTGCGGGTCTATCGCTACTGTTTCCGATGTTGTCAGTGAGCCGAGTGTGGTGTGCGCATCGGGGGCGCGTGGACACGCGGTGTGAGAAGAGAGTCCCCGACCTGTGCCGGAATCTGTCTACTTGTTTCGTGAGCGCCTGTTTTCGGTGTTGTCGACCCGGGCGTCGTTGGTGGTGCTCCACGGCGGACGGTTCGCGGGGAAGACAACCTTGGTGCGCACATGGCTGGCAACCGGCCCTGTCCCGGACGCAGCCGTGGTGTTCGTCGACGCCCCGGCAGCCTCGGCCACTGCGGACGAGTACTGGGCCGAGGTGGCGGCGTGCTGCGGGGGTAGGGGTTCGGACGGGTCCGGCTCGTTCGAAGCGTTGTACGTCGCCGTAGCGGACCGCTCGAGGGTCCTGGTTCTCGACGGTGTCGAGGGTGTCGAGGCGATCGAGCAGGGTGTCGGGGAACTTCTCGATCGTTGTCCTCGACTGCGTGTCGTGGTGACCACCCGGACGAAGGGCTCGTGGGCGCGGCTCGTCGACGGGCACCGGGACCGGATGATGCTGTCGTCGACCGGGCTGGGCTTCACCGAGGACGAGACCGCGGTGCATCTACGGGTGTCCGGGGTGCCGCAGACCATGCGGGCGGTGCAGTGGATCCACCGCCGGACCGACGGGTTGCCGGCGTTGATCGACGGCGTGCGCGCGAGCCTTCAGCACCCTCCCGCACCGGACCCTCCCGCACCGGACCCTCCCGCACCGGTCGATGCAGAGACGGACCGGCTCGGCGAGCTCATCGACAGCGCGGTCGACTCCGTCGTGCTCGGTGCGCTCGCCGACCCCGCGTTGGTGCCGGCACGGCAGGCAATTCTGGTGTCGTCGGCGGCGTCGGCACCGATGGAGGTGCTGGCGGTGTGGACCGACCACGCTCCCGACCTGATGAGCACGCTGGCCGCCGCCGGCCTGCTCGAGAGCGACTGCAGCGGCGGGCCCGACCCGGCGGAGGACCCGAACCGTGCGGTGGGGCGGTACCCCGAGGCGGTCCGGGTTTCGTTGCGGCGTCTGGCCGAGCGGGAATGCCCGAACGCGCTGCGGGCGGCCGAGTCGGCGCTGATCCGGCACCGGCTCGATGGCGGAGACCCCCATGCGGCGCTGGCGCTGGCCGTCGAGGGCCGGCACTGGCAGCAGGCGCTGCAGATCGTGGACGAGCACTGGACGGCGCTGTACACCGGTGGGTTCCTCGACACCCTCGGTCCCGCGCTGGTCGAACGCATCCCGCCCGCGATCGCCGACGCCCATCCGACGATCGCGGCCATCCGCCGCCTGCACCGGCAGTTCGCTGCACCCCGGGATGTGCCCGTCGTCGCCGCCGAACCCGACACCGCGGCCGGTGTCACCCCCGCGCCTGCCGAGACGGTCATGCGCACGATGACGTTGCGGATCGACGGCCGGTTCACCGAGGCGGCCGCGGTCTGCGATGCGGTCGCCGCCGAACCGGTACCGGTGTTCGACGACCTCGACGATCACGTCCGGCACGCCTACGCCTTCTACTACCTCCATATCGGCATCACCTATCTGCTCGTCGACCGCGCAGACGAGGCGACGACGATGTTCCGGCGGGCCCACAGTGCCGGAGCAGGCTCGTTCGTCGAGCGCGACGCTGCCGGGAAACTCGCCCTGACCTACGCGCTGCGTGGCGCGTGCACCGACGCGCAGGCGTGGCTCGACGAGGAGCGTCGGCATCCCCCGCTGCCACAGGAGAGCGAGAAGCTGGTGCGCACCGCCGGCTGCGTTGCTGCGGCTTTGGTGGCACTCGACCGGCTCGACACCGAGCAGGCGCTCGACATCCTCACCGAACTCGGCACCCCCGCCGACAACGAGGAGTTCTGGGGATTCGTGCTCTATACGCACGGACAGCACGCGCTGCTCGCCGGGATGCCGGCCGACGGGCTGCGCGATATCGACGCTCAGATCCGGCGCTACCCGAAGTTGTACGGGGGTTTGTCCGCCGCGCTCCTCGAGGCGGTGCGCGCGGACCTGCATCTGGCCTGTGGACACGTCGCGCAGGCGGAGCGGCTGGTCGAGGGAAGAACTCATCCGCTCACCGCCCCGGTGCGTGCCCGGATCCGGTTGCTCGCTGCCGATCCCGCGGGCGCGGAAGCGGTCGTCGACCGCCACCGAACCGATCCGGCCGGCACTTTTCGCGAGTCGATGGAGCTGGCCGTGCTCGGCGCCGTGGCCGCGGCGGCCGGTGGAGACCGGTGTCAGGCGCAGCGGCATCTGGGCCGTGCGATCGCCCTGTCGCGGCAACGGGGAATGCTGCGGCCGTTCACCTTGCTCCCCGCGCCGATGTTGCAGGAGCTGGCCACGCTCGGCATGGACCTGCCACTGGACGCACACCAGGCCGCCGCGCAGTTCGTGGTCTTTCCGGTCTACCAGCCGATCGTGCGGCTGACCCCGCGAGAACGTGCTGTTCTCGATGCGGTGCTCGTCGGCGGCACCGCCTCGTCGATCGCGGCGGCCGAGTTCGTCAGCATCAACACCGTCAAGTCCCAACTGCGGTCGCTGTATCGCAAGCTCGGAGTGCACTCCCGCAAAGACGCCATCGCTGCCGCCCGCCGTCTGGGTCTGGGCTGAGTGACCGTGCCACCATTGGATGCTGAGCCGCCTCGATCCTGCAGCGGTGCCCGGGGCACGGCCTCACCGCCGCGCTCGACCTGCAGTCCGCCAGAGCCCCGGCCACGACGACCGCGGACGGGCGGCATCGTGGCGATCAGGGGCGGAAGTGGGATGCCGTCGTCGGTCTCCACCGGTCGGTGACACTGCCGAGTGACACCACCTGGTGCCGAGGATGCACCCCGGCGCCGGTGCACTCGCGCAGTCTGGCAGGTCACGTCGCTGCACCGCGGTTCTTCTCGATCGACCGGCCCCAGCAACTGATGCGGTCGCCGGTCTAAAATGACGCGGGCACACCGGAATTCGTCCGCAGAGCGTCAGCAGCACGATCATGAGTATCGGCCACGCGGTGTTCGCCGTCTGATTCCAGGTACGAGCGGCCGCGGCGATCTTTCGAGGGCGAACCGTCAGGCTGCGGCGCGGCGCCGCGACACCAGCACTCCCACCAGCCATCCGATGACGAAGATGGTCAGCAGGGTGAACCACAGGGGGGCCTGAACCTGGATCCAGAACACGGTGATGGCTGTCGTGGTGCGGTTCTGCACCACGAACATCACCGCGAGGGCGGCCAGCAGCACCGCCGCGATGCGGGCCGGGGTGAACGGCGTCGACCTGGTGCGGGAGGTATCGGTCACTTTGGGGTACTCCTTGCGGAGGCGGGTGAGGATCGGAAGGAGGGAGTCAGGAGAGGAGACGCGCCTTCTGAGCCGTGAACTCGGCGTCGGTGAGCACGCCGGAGGCATGGAGCCGGCCGAGCCGTTCGAGCTGGGCGAGCATGACGTCCACGTCCTGCGGCGCGGCAGCAGGTGCCGGGCCGGCGGCCGGCGCCGGTGACGACGCGGCCGGTGCGGGGTCGTGGTGGGCGGCGGCCCACCGGGCTTGTTGACGGCGCTGCACCCGGCCGTGGACGGAGCTGGCGACGGCGGTGCGGGCGGCGGTCTTGAGCAGGCTCATGATCTGATCCTCCAGGGGTCGGGCGGGACGGAACTAGGGTGCGGGCTCGGTGGTGTCGAGGGCGGCGGCGAGTTCGTCGAGGGAGATCGGCCCCTCCGCGATCACCCTCGCCCCGCCGTCCTTCCACGCGTCGAGCACGGTGAGCATCGAAAGTTCTTCGTAGATCAGCACTGCGGCGACTCCACCGGGCCGCAAGCTCGCCGCGACGAGGTCCAGATCCTGCGGATCGAGCAGGCCCGAGGATGCACCGGCGAAGGCGGTCAGGTCCTCGCCGAGCTCACCGATCGGCACGACGCGGGGGCGGCCGTCGGTGACGGTGACGAATTCGAGGTCGAGCACTCGCACGGCGGCCTGGTCGACCAGGCGAAGCAGCCCGGCGAACCCGGCGAGGCCGAGACGTGCGTCGGGGAATTCGACGACGACGAAGTCGACGGGACCGAATCGGTCGGGCGTGGTCATGGCCGTGCCTCTTTCTGCCGAAGAGTGTCCGCAAGAACGTGATGTTCAGTCGTGTGCAAGGGGTGCGGTCAGTGCGTCGCTGACCCGGACGGTGTCGGCGTCGTCCCAGCCTGCGGGGGCCAGGATGTCCGTCCACAGCTCGGCGGCCTCGGGACCGTAGGCGTGCCCGAACCCGGACGGCACGTCCGCGGAGAACACCATGTCCAGCGTGACCTGCCAGAACGTGACGAACGGCAGCCAGCGCATCCCGGGGTCCACATCCGGGCCGAGCGGTTCGCGCAGCCAGTCCGGCCGCTGCAGCAGCAGCCGGAACGACCACCAGGTGATCGGATCGCTCGCGTGCTGCCAGAACACCACGCGGGGGAACTCCCACGGCCCCGGCAGGTCCGCGTCGCCGGGCCGGGACGCGAACCGGATGTTGCGGCCGTCGTCCACCACGGGCAGCCGCTCGAGGGAACCGGGGTCGCGGTCCGCGGTGATCCGGCCCCACGGCTGCGCGAAGTTGGGGGTGCCCACCAGCAGCGCCCCGTCGGTGCGCGCCACGATGTCCTGTCCCGACGCGAACGCCGCCTGCCCGCCGTACGAGCCGAGGCTCTCGCCGAACACCACCAGCTTCGGACGCTGCCCCTCGGGCCGGGCCGACCACTGCCGGTACACCGCCTCGAACAGCGCCCGCCCGGCCTGCTGCGGGGTGTCGCGGTCCGCGACGAACGACAGCGCGCTGGGCAGGAACGAGTACTGCATGGCGGCGATCGCCGAGTCCCCGCCGTTGACGTACTCGAATGCCCCCGCGACGTTCGCGTTCACCCAGCCGCGGCCGGTGGTGGTCACCACCGCCAGCACCCGGCGGTCGAACGCGTTCGTGCGTTCGAGTTCGGCGACGACCCGCTCGGCGATCCCCTCGACGGAGTCCGCGGATTCGCGGCCGGCGTACACCCGGATCGGGGTGCGCGCGGGCGCGCCGGTGACGGCTTCGATCTGCTCGGCGGCCGGGCCGCCCGCGACGAAGGTGCGGCCCTCCCGGCCGAGGCTGTCCCACGGCTCGTTCGACGCCGGCGACCCGGACCGTTCCGTCAGCTGGGGCTGGGTGACGCCCTCGGCGGTGCCCGTGTCGGCGACGGCCGCCGACCGCTCCGCGACGCCGAGCAGGACCCGGTCGACGGCGCCGTCGAGCACGAACACCGCCAGCACCACGACGACGAGCACCGCGGCCACGCGGGCGACGGGCCCGGGCACGAACCGGCCGGCGAAGCGGGTCAACCGGTCGGTGCCCCGGCGCACGGCGCGGGCCGCCGCGAGCAGCAGCAACGCGACGGCCAGCGCGATCAGCAGCACCAGCAGGTAGAAGGCGCGCTGCGCTCGCGGCACGCCCACCAGATCGCGGACGATCTGCTGCCACCACGACCCGAGCACCAGGAAGGTCGGCGCCAGGACCAGCGCCGCGCCGGCGAGCACCCACCAGCCGATCCGCCGGGTCCGCTCGGACCAGTGCGGCTCGACGCCGCAGCGCCGGACCACCCAGGCGATCAGGCAGCCCACCCCGTAGCCGATGGCGACGCTGATTCCCGTCGCGACCGCCTGCAGGTACCACACGCGCGGCAGCAGCGACGGCGTCATCGACCCCACGAAGAACACCAGCGCCAGACCCAGCCCGACCGGGTGGAACCGGCGCCCGTAGCTGCGCAGCCGAGCGCGCGGGGTGCCCGCCTGCGTGGGTCGGAGTTCGGCCGCGGCGGTCAGCGCAGGGCCTTGGCCTTGAGCCGGTCGAACTCGTCGCCGGTGATCGTCCCGGCCTCGAGCAGGGCCTGGGCCTCGGCGATCTCGGCGGCGGGGGATCGTCCGGCCACCTTGCGGATGTAGTCGTCGGCGGCGTGCTGGGCCGCGTCGTGGGCGGCGGCGGACCGCTCGGCCATGCCGCGGCCCCGCACCAGCAGGTAGACGAACGCGGTCAGGTACGGCAGGACGATCAGGAAGACGATCCACACGACCTTGACCACGGCGGACGTGGAGCGATCACGGAACAGGTCCGTCAGCACCTGGAACAGGATCAGCAGGTAAGCGACGAACGCGAAGACGACCAGCGTGTACCACAACAAGTCCCACAACGAATCCAACACCGGCGTATGCCTTTCGAAAAAAAGTGGGGTCCGAGGACAGGGACGAGCGGGACACCCGAGTGCTTACAGGTACAGCCGGTGGCGCCGGCGTGCAACGTGACGGGTCGCACTGTGCCGGTCTGGTGGCCTGCCACCGGGTGGTGGTGGAATTCCCGGCTGCCGGGTGGCCGAACACACCCGACAGCGGGAGCGTCCGACACCTCCCCGTCCGGTTTGTTCCTTCGAACATACTGCCGTAGAGCGGAATTGGGGACGCTACGTCGTGTGACGTCTCCGGTTTCGACCGCGACGTGTTCGGCGCGGGGGCGGCACTCGTAGGCCTCGACGCCGACCGTTGCGGCATGCCCGCCGGGCGGCGGGGAATCACCCTGTTTTTCACCCGTACTGCCGGGATCGGGATGTTCGTCGAGGCGCGGGGCACGGGTCGTGGGTCGATTCCGGAGGGCGTTTCCGAAGACAAACGGTCCGAATGGTTTTTTTCTCACAACGCTTTCCGTGAACGTAAAGTGAAAGTAATCACATCGTGGGTGCTTCAACGTTCAATCGTGTAGCGTCCGGACGGCGAGTTGGTCGCCTGTTCAGATGGGCGCCCGGTCGGGGCTCGTCGAACCTGGTGACACGAAGCACCACGCCTTGGTTGAGGGGCGTGGTGCCTCCCGCACACTCGGCCCCCAGCGGATCCGAGAGTGAGTCGGTGCATCGATGTGCACCGGCGGGCGGACCGGGCGAGAAAGATCCCGCCGGACGAAGGACCCCTCACATGCCGACTCCTGTCACCGCCGCCGCCGAGGACGGCCCCGCGCATCGGAGCAACGAAACTCCACCGCGGACGGCTCCCGCCGCGCTCGCCGACCTCTCGGCCGCCCATCCGGCGCACAACCGCCTCCCTCGGGTAGGACGCAACCTCCCCTAGAGCCCCTGTCCGACGAGACCGTTTCCCTGCTCCGCGCCGATCGCGGTGGCGACGCCGACCCGGGCCCGTTCCGGGGTGGGGCCGCAGCGCGCACCGTCAGGACGGCCGGATCCGGCCTGCACAGAAAACGCCACGATGTCCTCACCTTCTGTTGTGTCCTCGCTCCCTCCTGCCCGCTGCTCGAGCCGGGGGGCGGCGCGGCGTCTCGAGCATGTGTTCGAAGCGTCCGTGGCGCGGTGCCCGCAGGCGACGGCAGTCGAGGCCGACGGGTATGTGGTGACCTACGCGCAACTCGATGCCCGCGCCAACCAGGTGGCGCACTACCTGCGCGGGCAGGGCATCACGGTGGGCTCTCGGGTGGCGATCTTGCTGCCTCGCTCGCTCGACACCTATGTGAGCCTGCTCGGGGTCCTCAAAGCCGGGGCGGCGTTCGTGCCGATCGACCCCGGCGCACCAGCCGATCGGGTCGCCTACGTCGTCGACGATGCGGGCGTCGACTTCGTTCTGACCACGACCGCGCTGGTGGCGGCGGTGCAGGAGCTGCCGGTGCGGTCACTGACGATGGACACCGCCGGACAGGTGCTCGACCGCCGGCCCTGTCACCGTCCACCGCTGGATCCGGACTCGGACCCCGACCCGGCCTGCTACATCCTCTACACCTCCGGTTCGAGCGGGCGACCGAAAGGCGTGGAGGTCGCCCAGTCGAGCATCTGCAACTTCCTCGACATCGTGCCCGGGGTCTACGACGTGCGCCCCGACGACCGGGTCTACCAGGGTATGACGATCTCGTTCGACTTCTCCATCGAAGAGATCTGGCCGACCTGGGCGCGCGGAGCCACCCTGGTGGCCGGACCCACCGATACCCGCCGGCTCGGCGCCGACCTCGCCGACTTCCTCGACGAGCACGCGATCACCACGGTGTACTGCGTGCCGACCCTGCTCGCCACGATTCCGCGGGAGCTGCCGCGGGTGCGCAATCTGCTCGTCGGGGGCGAGGCGTGTCCCCGGGAGCTGGTCGAACGCTGGGCCCGCCCCGGTCGGCGGATCCTCAACACCTACGGGCCCACCGAGGCCACGGTCACCGCCACCTGGGGCGAGTTGCTGCCCGGCCGTCCGGTAACGATCGGACGGCCCCTGCCCACCTACTCGGTGGTGATCCTCGACGAGGAGCGCGCACCCGTACCGCACGGGCAGGTCGGGGAGATCTGCATCGGCGGACCCGGGGTGGCCCGCGGCTACGTCGGTCGACCCGACCTGACCGCCGACCGGTTCATCGACCATCCTCTCGCCCCGCCCGGCAGCAAGCTCTACCGCACCGGAGATCTGGGGCGCTGGAGCGACGACGGACAGATCGAATACCTCGGACGGGCCGACGCCGAGGTCAAGATCCGGGGCCACCGCGTCGATCTCGGGGAGATCGAAAGTGTGCTGCTCGAAGATCCCGCGGTCGCCGAGGCCGTGGTCACCGTCGCCGCCACCGGTAGCGGCGCTGCCCCGGCCCTGGCAGCGTACGTGGTGCTCGGCGACGGCCGTGCCGACGAGCCGGCCCCCGGCGCGGTGGCACCCCGCCTGCGCCACCGCCTGCACGAACGTCTGCCCGGGTACATGGTGCCCACCTTCCTCGACGTGCTGACCGCCCTGCCGACGATGCCCAGCGGCAAGGTCGACCGCAAGCAACTGCCCACCCCGAGCGGGCGACTGCTCGCCGACACCGACCGGATCACCGGACCGAGCACCGACACCGAAACCGAACTCCGCCGCACCTGGGCGCAAGCCCTCGGGCTCGACCCCGAGGCGATCTCGGTCGAGGCGGACTTCTTCACCGACCTCGGCGGGCACTCGTTGGCTGCAGCCGCGGTCGTCTCCGCGCTGCGCGCCGACCGGCCGGAACAGACCGTGGCGGTACGCGACCTGTACACCCATCCCACGGTGCGCCGGCTCGCCGCCCATCTCGACACCACCACCCCGCCGCCTCCGGCCCGCGGCGCCGAGGCCCCGCCGCTGCGGCACTCCTCCCGGCGGGTCGCCGCGGCCGGCACCGTCCAAGCCGCGAGCCTGTACCTGCTGCTGCTGGTGATCACCCTGCCGGTGACCTACGTCTACACCGTCAACGACGGGGACGTGTCGGTGGCCGTCCTCGCCGAGATGATGACCGCCATCTTGATCACCTACCTGGCGGTGCGCTGGGTCCTGCCGCTGCTGCTCGCCCGTCCGCTCGCGGCCGGCATCACACCCGGCCGCTACCGGCTGTGGGGACCGACCTACCTGCGCCTGTGGCTGCTCGACCTGGTGCTGGCGATGGGGGCACTGCCGTCGCTGAGCGGCTCGGCGCTGATGTCGACCTACCTGCGCGCGCTCGGTGCCCGCGTCGGGCACCGCACCACCGTCGCCACCGCCGCGATCTCCCTGCCCACCCTGGTGCACATCGCCGACGGCGCCTCGATCGGCTACGGCGCGGTGCTGCGGCCCTGGCGGGTCGACGCCGGTCGGGTGCTCGTCGACCGCATCGTGGTCGGCGCCGGCGCCTATCTCGGCCCGAACGTGGTGCTCGAACCGGGCAGCACCGTCGCCGCCCGCGCCGCGGTCGGCGCGCAGTCGGTGCTCACCGCCGAGCAGGACATCGCCGTCGACTCCCGCTGGACCGGCTCCCCAGCCGCACCCACCGACCGGCTCGACGACGCGGTCGAGGCGCTGATGCGCCAGTCCAGTTCGCGGGCCCGATGGAAGGCGCGGCACCTGCTCGCCTCGGCGCTCGGGCTGCTGGCACTCGAGGTCGGTGCCGTGGCGGTCCTCGTGCCCGGCGTCGCGTTCGTCTGGTGGGCCCTGCTCACCGGAGGAGTCATGGTCGGTCTTCTGGCCACCCTGCTCGCCGGCCCGATCTACGTCGCCACCGTCAGCGCGTTCGTCGCGGCCGGGAAACGGCTGCTGCTGCACCGCTCCCCGGTGGGCATCCACCACGTCCGGTCCTCGCTCGGGGTGCGCAAGTGGATGGTCGACAAGCTGCTCGAGTTCAGTCTCACCTTCACCAATCCGCTGTACGCGACGCTCTACACCGCGCCCTGGCTGCGGCTGCTCGGCGCCCGAATCGGCCCCGGCTCGGAAGTGTCCACCGTCGCGCACATCGATCCGGACCTGCTCACCATCGGGGCCGACAGCTTCGTCGCCGACATGGCCAGCGTCGGCAGCGCCTCGTTCGCCAACGGCCGGGTGCTGCTCTGCCCCACCAGTGTCGGACGGCGGACCTTCGTCGGCAACGCCGCCGTGGTCCCGGCCGGAGCCGAGCTCGGCGACGACGCCCTGCTCGGGGTGGGCACCGTGCCCCCACCGGCGGGCGTGCCCGACGGCAGCTCCTGGCTCGGTTCCCCCGCGATGCATCTGCCCCGACGCCAGGACAGCGGCAGCTTCGACCAGACCCTGACCTTCCGGCCCACCCCCGCGGTGGTGCGCCGTCGTCTGGTGATCGAGTTCTTCCGCATCACCCTGCCTCCGACGGTGCTCGGTGTCAGCTTCTACCTGTATCTGACCGTGTTGTCGGCACTGGCCTCCGGCCGCGATCTGCTGGTTCCGGCGTTGGTGGCGCCGGCCGTGGCGATCGCCGCGGCCACGGCGGTCATCGCGTTCTGCGCCTCGGTCAAACGCAACGTCGTCGGCACCTACCGGCCCCGCGTCGAACCACTGTGGAGCGGGTTCGTGCGCCGCTCGGAGTTCGCCACCGGCCTCTACGAAGGCGCGGCAGTGCCCGTCGGGGTGGGCATGCTCGTCGGCACCCCGATGCTGCCGGTGGTGTTGCGCTGGTTCGGCGCCCGCATCGGCCGGCGCACCTGGATCGGCACCACCTATCTCACCGAATTCGACCTCGTGCACATCGGGGACGACGCCGTGATCGGCACCGAGGCCTCGCTGCAGACCCACCTGTTCGAGGACCGGGTGATGAAGATGTCGATCGTCACCGTCGCCGACGGCGCGACCGTCGGCACCCGCGCCATCGTGCTCTACGACGCCGTGGTCGGCGCCGACACCCATCTGGGATCGCTGTCGCTGGCGATGAAGGGCGAACACCTCCCCGCGCGCACCCGCTGGCTCGGAATTCCCGCCGAGGGGGCACGCTGATGGGCCGGCACACCCGCCGCGGCCCCCGCCCCCGCGCCCTGGTGTATCGCGGACCGGCCACCACCGACGACTGCGCCGCCGCCGCGGCCGCGCTGCTGCGCCGCACCCGGTGGGGCTTCGACGTCCGTTACGTCGGCCCCCACGAGTCCCTACCGCTCGACGCCCCGACGTTGCGGTCGGCGGCGCTGTACGTCCAACCCGGCGGCGGTGACCTCGAACCGGCCTACCAGCACCTGCGCCCCCACACCGAGACCCTCCGCTCCTACATCCACGACGGCGGCCGCTACCTCGGGATCTGTCTCGGTGGTTATCTCGCCGGCGCCACCCCCGGCTTCGACCTGCTGCCCGGCGACGCCGACCGCTACATCGACCTACCGGACGCGACCGTCACCGCCCCGCACGACGCCGTCGTCGCCGTGCGCTGGCGTGGGGCCCTGCGGCACCTGTACTTCCAGGACGGCCCCTACTTCTGGCTGCACCCGCACCACGACCTGTTCTACGACACCCCGGCCGCCGTCGTGGCCCGCTACCGCAACGGCACCATCGCCGCCCTCGTCGTCGCGCACGGCGGCGGACGGGTCGCGGTCATCGGCCCGCATCCCGAAGCCGACGCCACCTGGTACCCGCCGGGCCTGGTCAACCCGGACGGGATCCGGTTCGACCTCGGCCACGACCTGATCGACACGGTGATGACCCCATGAGCACCACCCCGCACCCCGCCACCGCCCTCCTCCCCGACCCCACGCCGGTCACCCCACCCCGCCGGGCGAGACTGCTCGGCCTCGACGCCGCCCGCGGTGTCGCCCTGCTGGGCATGATGGCCGTGCACGCCCTGCTCCTCGTCGACGACGACGGCAACCCCACCACCGCGTTCACCCTCGCCGCCGGACGGTCGGCGGCGTTGTTCGCCGTGCTCGCCGGCGTCGGCATCGCCCTGCTCACCGGCCGCCGCCGCGTCGGGGGCACCGACGCCGCACCGGTCGCCGCCGCCCTGCTCACCCGCGCCGCCGTGATCGGCGCGATCGGTCTGGTCCTCGGCTACGCCGACGTCGAGTACGCCGTGGTGATCCTGCCCTTCTACGCGGTGCTGTTCGTTCTGGCCGTCCCACTGGTGCTCCTGCCCACCCCGCTGGTGGCCGCGATCGGGCTCGGCGCGGCGACGGTCGTCCCCGCCGCACTGACCTGGGCCGCCGACGTGCTGCCCGAACCGATGATCGACAACCCCGGTGCCGGGGACCTGATCGCCGATCCCGGCCACTGGCTGCTCGAACTCACCCTCGTCGGTGAATTTCCCGCCCTGCCGTGGACGGCCTACCTGTGCGCCGGCCTCGTCGTCGGCCGGCTGCGCCTGGAGCACATCGACGTCGCCGCGGCGCTGCTGCTCGTCGGCACGACCCTCGCCGTCGGCGCGCACCTGACCTCGCACCTGCTGCTGCACCGCCTCGGCGGCAACGACCGGATCCTGGCCACCACCGGCCTCTCCGACCAGGACCTGACCCAGATCCTGACCTTCGGACAGGACGGCCTGCTGCCGGCCCGCACCTGGTGGTGGCTGGCCGTCGACGCCCCCCACACCAGCACCACCGCCGACCTGGTCGCCACCATCGGCTCGTCGCTGATCGTGCTCGCGGTGATGCTGCTCGCCGGGCACGTCACCGCCCGCCGGGTACGTCCGCTACTCGAGGTGCTCCTCGTCCCGCTCGCCGCAGCCGGATCGATGACGCTGACGCTGTATGTCGCCCACATCTGGTTCGTCAACTCCGCCTACGACACCTACAGCCCGACCGTCGGCTACCTCATCCAGGTCGCTGCCGCCCTGATCGTCGGGCTCGCCGTCCGATCCACCGCCGGCCGCGGCCCCCTCGAGGCCCTGACCACCGCCGCAGCCACCCGCGCCCGGCGCGCGCTTACGACGAAGTCTGCTCGGCCATGACCGCGGCGATCAGATCGTGCCCGAGATCGAACCGGATCCCGTCCGGGTTCACCACCCCGTCCCGATACCACGACCGATCGGCTTCGGGATGCGGACCGACCACCCCCACCGTTCCCGCCCCATACCCGGCCACCGCCGCGGCGATCTCGCCGTTGCCGTAGCGGGCCAACACCGTCACCCCGCCCTCCCGCAACCGGAAGACCGGACCGTCCTGAAAGAACAGATGCCGGCCCTGGTTTCGCCACCGCACCGGCACCACCGTCTCCTCCGGAGTGCGCACCGCAGCACCGGCGGTATCGATATAGCGGGCGGTATCACCCGGCAACAGCGCAAACCCCGGTGTCGCCCCCGCCAGATATCCACCCAGGCAGAACCCCAGATACCGGCCGCCCGCCGCGGTGAACTCCCGAATGACGCCAGCATACGGGCGCATATGCTCCCAGCCCTCACGCAACGTTCCACCACCCGGCTGGACGAAGACCGCCGCTTCGGCCAACACGCCCGACGACAGCGGCACCTTCTCCTGCGGACCGCAGAACACCGCCCGCAAGGCCACCGGACCGGTGTCGATCAACGCCGCCACCGCCTCCGGACACCCGGGCACCGACGCCGGGCCCCGATACACCAACGCCACCGCCCGCTCGTCCCGCCCCATCCACGTCGCCGCCGCACCCGACAGCGCCAGCGCCCCCACCCCGGCCATCAACGCCCTACGTCTCACCCCGACGACCGTAGCCGCCTCACCCGCCCACCGAGACAGCGTGCCCACCTCGCACAGAGGCCACTTCGAGGACCGAGACGGTGTGCCATGCGGTATCAGCTAGGAACATGCACGCTGGAACGGGATCCAGCCAGCCGTGTCCGCTGCGTGCTTTCGCGCCGCACCGGCAGCACCGTCTGCGCATCCTCAGCAGACGCCGGCACGGCCCCGCATTCTTGCTTGTGCCGGATGGTCCGGCCGGTGGCCTCGAGGACCGCACCGACTACGCCGAGGACCGGGAGCCAGCGCGGCTGTCGGCGACGGCGATACCGACCGCGCGGCCCACACCGCTGCTCGCTCCCCTCACCGTCAACCCACGACACCGATCGTATCGGGCGTCCCCGCGCCCCTGACGCGGCAGGATCGGCGAAACGAAGCCCCCACGACAGTGGTAAAGCAGGGGGCGGTACACAGGGAGAGAATACTGCCGATTTCGCAGGTCAATGGCTCCTCGACTGTGTCCGCCTCTATCCCACGTCGGCGGGGCGCAATGTGCACATCACCCCGGCGTGATCGCTCAACCGAGCTTCCTCGTCGCTGCCCGGCCAGGTGCGCACCGTGGTGCAGTCCAGGTCCGAGGCGATGTGGTCGATCAGCGGGCCGTGCTCGACGTCACCCGCGGTGTGCAGCGTCCAGCGTGCCAGCACCTCGCTCAGTCGCGTGGACACCCGGAGCGGTTGCCGCCGCCGGGGAACACGTTGGTTGAAATCGCCGGCGACGACAGTGGGGATCCGCGGATCGAACTGCGCCGCGAGCTGCTCGATCTGATCGCAACATTCGAGATGTTCGGACCAGGTCGTCGCGTCCCGGCGCCCGGTGCTCACATGGGCGCTCGCCCACGGGATACACACCGCCACGACCCTCACCGCACCGATCGAAGTCACGGTCTGTGCGGTCAGGACCCGGCCGGCACCCGCTCCGGTCGTCAGCGCTGCCACCTCGGTGAGCGGCCACCGCGACCACAGCAAGGTCTTGCGCCGGCGGGGATGGGAGGTGATGTCGTACCCCCAGAGTGCGTGCCGGCGTCGGCGACGTGGCCGCCGTCCGGGAGCAGGTCGCGTTGGCCCTCGGTCACCACCAGCAGGTCCGCATCCACCTCGCGGAGGCGGCGGCGTACCCGCACCGCGCGCGAGGTCGATCCACTCGCCCACATGGTGTTCCAGGTCGCCACGGCGAGTTCGGTGTTGTCCACGTTATCCACGCCAGAACCCTACGAGGGCCTGGCGACCGCCCCGGGAACCATCCGGCATCCTCCCCTAGCGGGGAGCACGCCAGGTCCTCGGACCGCGCCTTAGCTTCGGACGAGGCGATGGTTCGAGCTGTGCGGTCTTGTGCAGGTGGGTGCGGCGCAAGGTAGAGGATTCGGAGAATCATTCATCTCCGTATGTTGCAGAATTCGATCGCTGATCGCTGATCTGAGGAGCCCTGCGCCCTCCGCCGTGGCCCTCCCCTCGCCCGTCCGAACGGCCGCCAACCTACGCCCTCCGCGGGCCCGTCCGAACGGCCGCCAACCTACGCCCTCCGCGGGACGGTCGGACCGGCAGCGCCGGCACCCGGCCGGGCACCGATTCGCCCCCTTCCACAGCGCAGATACCGGACGCGAGGCCCACCCGGGACGGGGTCGACACGTCCGGCGTGAATCGATGGGCCAGGCTCGCCGCAACCATGGGGTCCCATCTCTGGCCGGCCGAGAACACCACGTGGCACCAACTCGTGCGACATGCCCCACCGCACGTCGTCGCTCAGGCCCTCGGCAACAGTCCCAAGACCGCCCTGGACTACGCCGAACGCGCAGGTGCCGACTGGATGCGCTACGCCGCTGACCGCTCCAGCGACCGCCAGGAGATCACCAGTGCTGGGCCCGTCGAGGCCACCCGAAATCTCCTCCCGCCCCCGGCATCCTCGCGGGCCGGAATCACACCGCACTCCTCACCTGGGAATCCGTCGCGTTCCCAGTAGTCGTCGATGCGCACCGGCACCCCGGCCTTACGGTCGTGTACCCGTGGGGCACGTCTGTTCCGCTCGCTCCTGCAGAGTTCCATTCATACCGAACACGTGTTCGAAATCTCCCACCGTCGACCGCGGTGCAGGGACTACGGGGAAGCGACGCGGTACCACCGGGTACCGAGGGCGCGCTCAGCTTGCGAGGGTGTCGGGGCCGACGTCGTGCTTTTCGCTGCTGGTCTTCTTCGCAGCGATCGCTTTGATCCGGGCAGACGAGGAGCGGCCGAGCTTCTTGTCGATGGCGAGTTTGCCCCGGGCGGCGTTGATCTGTGCGTCAGTCGCCCTCGGTGCTGTTGTGGTCGCCATCGTGCTCCTCCGCTTCGTTGCTGCCAGCATCGCCCAGGGCGAGGACCTCATCAAGCACGGTATCGGCGGCGAGGAGTTCGTCACGGCCCGCCAGAGAACTGGTGATCATTGCCCTGACGAGCTGGACGCCGACATTGGACCGGTGCGGGTTGTCGAGGTCGAGGGCGAGTTCGGTGGCGTACTGGAACCGACGCCACCATTCCTCCCCTCGTGCCTGCTGCTCCCGCTGTTCGGTGGCGCGGGTATTGGCCCGCCACACCAAAAAGGCACTGGTTCCGGCCGCGATCAGCGTCAAGACGCTGAGAATGATGGCTCTTCGCACTTCGTAGGGGCGTGATGTTGTCCGACCCCGTGCCGTGTCGGTGATTGAAAAAGGGCCCGCGCCCTTGTGAGCTGGGTGTTCTTCAGGCAACCAGACCAGCAAGGAACGCGGGCATGCTCCACAGTAGTGGTTCACTGCTGCTCGATCTCGACGGCGTCGTCGTCGAATCGGTGCGGCGCCTCGACGACGGCAGCCGGATCGTCCGGCTCGGCACCGACCCCCGGTGGGTCGGGGTGTGCCCGCAGTGCGGGCAGAAATCGACACGGTCGAAGGGCTGGGTGACCACCCGTCCCCGCGACGTGCAGGTCGGCCCCGACCGCCCCCGACTCGAATGGGACAAGCGGAAGTGGTTGTGCACCAACACCTCATGCGATCGGAAGGTGTTCACCGAGTCCGTGCCCGGCATCCCTCCCCGCAGCAGGGTCACCCCGCGGGCGAAGACGATGATGGCCGCGGCCGTCCTCGACGACGACCGCTCGGTGGCCGCCGTCGCCGCCGAGTACCGGTGCGGCTGGCACACCGTCCACGATCGGGTCGTCACCGTCGCCGACACCGTCCTCGACGACGAGCCCGGGCCGGTGACCGTCCTCGGTATCGACGAGACCCGCCGCGGCAAGGCGAAGTGGGAGACCGACCCGGTCACCGGAACCCGGCGGTGGGTGGACCGGTGGGACACCGGCCTGGTCGACATCGGCGGCGATCAGGGCCTGCTCGCCCAGGTCAACGGCCGCAGCGCGGCGACGGTGATCGACTGGCTCGACGCACGCGACGAGCAGTGGCGACGGCAGATCACCCACATCACTATCGACCTGTCGTCGGTCTACGCCAAGGCGGTACGTGAGGCGCTGCCGCACGCCGAATTGGTGGTCGACCGGTTCCACCTGGTCAAGAAGGCCAACGAAGTCGTCGATGCGGTGCGCCGGCGGGTCACCCAGACCCACCGCGGTCGGCGCGGCCGCAAGTCCGATGTCGAATGGATCAACCGTCGCCGGCTGCTGCGCGGCGCCGAGACTCTCACCGCCGAGCAGCGCACCGAGCTGTTCACCAAGCTGCTCGCCGCCGACCCCAGCGAGGAGATCGCCGCCGCCTGGATCGCCAAGGAGCTGCTGCGGGACCTGCTCGCGTGCACCGCCCGCGGCGGGCTGCGGCACGAGATCCGGGCCGCGTTGTATCGGTTCTACAAGTTCTGTGCGGCCTGCTCGGTGCCCGAGGTCACCGCGCTGGCCCGCACCGTCGAGACCTGGCAGGACCCCATCGTCCGGGCCATCCAGACGGGCCTGTCCAACGCGCGCAGCGAGGGCTACAACCGAATCGTCAAGCACGTCGGGCGGATCGCATTCGGATTCCGCAACCCCGACAACCAGCGACGCAGGGTACGGTGGGCCTGCACCCGCCGCTCCCGGCGGAGCACACCCAGTCGGCGTCAATGCCACTGCTAACTGCGAAGAGCCAGAATGATCTGCACTGCCGGCACCGCGCCAGTATGGCATCGAGGATCAGCCCGTCGCGGCACCGCGTCCGCGGCACCGGAAGACAGGACCACCTCGAGCGTGCTCGAGGCCACCGCCGACGCATCATCCTGCGTGGTGGCCACGTCTGGGGCCCCCACCCGCGAGCCTCGAGCCGTCGCGGGACTCGCGGCGGACAGGTCCACCAGCATCGATGCCGGGGGTTCAGTGGTCCGGCGCCGCCTCGAGCGCAGCTGACCGCCGTCACGCGCTTCGTGGGGTGGCCGCGTTCCCAGGCAGCGTCGGCCGGGGCGGGGAGCACGAGCGGCCTCGAGGTCGGTAGGGCCACACCCGTGCCGAGGTAGCCGTCTCCACCGGGGTCCGAGCAGGGAGTTCGATCGAGGACCTGGGCACACATCGTCTCCGCCGGAGAACACCCCCGTGAGTCCGAAGCATCGACCGGCGGGGGTTCGGGTCGAGGCTTCAGGCCCTTCCCACGAGCCACCCGGGCAGGGGTGGGTGGGTGGGTGGGTGGGTGGCCGTGGCCCGCCACCCCCGGATCGTCGGGGGTGACCCTAGGTGGCGGGTACTCCGATACGCCGATGGTCAGCGTCCCTGTCTCTTGTCGTCGAACGCCCGCGACATGGTTCACCGCTCGGCGCGGACCCCGGGGACGATCCCCTGCGACAGCGCGACAGCGCCCGGGCCACCGTGCGCCTCGAACGCTCCCCCCCAGCCCCGGAGCATCCGGAACCCGGGTCAGGACCCGGACGGGTGCGCCCGCAGCTCACGCAGTTCGCCGCGGAGTTCGTCGACACGCTCCCGAGCGGCGTCGGCCTGCGCGTGCGCGGTAGCAGCCTCGGTGCGGGCGGCCTCGAGGTCGGCGCGCACCGTCTCGGCGCGGTCCCGTTCGGCCGCCGCCGCGCTGCGGGCCGCCGCGATCTCCGCTTCGAGCCGCCGGGCGGTGTCGGCCGCGGCCGCGGCCACGGTGTCCTTCTCGGCCACCGCCCGGGACAGCCGGTCGCGGTGCTCGGCGACCTGCGCGGTGAGGGCCGCGATCCGGCCCTCGAGGCCGGCGGTCTGCTCCCGGTGCGTCTCGGCGGCCCGGTCGAGCTCCTGTTGCAGGTGTGCGAGCGCCTCGGCGTGCTCCCGGCGCACCTCGGTGAGTTGCGCGAGCGCCGCGGTGGTCTCGGCGTCGGCGGCGGCCGCGGCCGCATCGGCGTCGGCGCGTTCCTCGCGCGCGGTGTCGAGTTGTTCGCGCAGCACTGCGATCTCGGCAGCGGCGTCGGCACGGACCTTGTCGGCATCGGCCCGGGCCCGGCGCAGGTGCGCCTCGACCGCGGCCGGGTCGGCCAGCAGCGCGGTGGCCGCGGTGATCGACGCGGCCACCTCACTCAACCGGGCGAGGGCAGCCTCGGTTTCCTGCCGCAGCAGCGGGACCGCCTGCGCGAGGGTGGACACGGCCGCCGCCGGATCGGTCGGGGTGGCCGCCTCGAGCCGCTCGACGCGGGCCGCCTCCTTCTGCCGTTGCCGCCAGGCCCGGACCCGGTCCGCATCCGAGGCGTACTCCCGGCGCCGCCCTCCCCTGGTGCCCTCGGTCATCGCCCCGCCCCCTCCCGCTCGCGCCTGAGTCACGATCGATGCTACCCCGTACGTATCGTTTCGCACGTAACAGGATACGTACGAAACGATTGGGTTGAGCACTCCGCAACCGGGCGGCTGTCGAGGACATCTGCCGGTTCTCCTTCCAGATCCGCCGCGTTTCTCAACCTGGCCGGCGGCGTGGTGGCGCGTTCCTCACCTGACGGGGGGTTGCGCCTACTGCGGGGTGTGGTCGTCGAGTTCGAGGGCGACCGCGCGGGTGAGGGCGTCCTCGGCGGGGAGCGCGGCCTGCTCGGCGGGGGTGAGGTCGTAGCGGGAGACGGCGATCGGCTGGGTGGTGCCGGCGAGGGCGTACCGGACGACGGACTCGTTCTTGTCGGCGACCAGCAGCATCCCGACCGTGGGCTGGTGCTGCGGTCGCCGCAGCCGGTCCTCGACGAGGGTGACGTAGAAGCCGAGCTGGCCGGCGTCGCGCGGGTCGAATTTGGTGGTCTTGAGTTCGATGACCACGTACCGGAGTTGTTCGACGTGGAAGAACAGCAGGTCGACGAAGAAGTCGTCGCCCTCGACCTCGAAGTGGACCTGGCGGCCGACGAACGCGAAGCCGGGTCCGAGTTCGCGCAGGGTGTCGATGATGCGCTCGACGAGCCGATCCTCGAGCTCTCGCTCGACGGCGTCGCCGTCGATGGCGAGGAACTCGAGGGTGAACGGGTCCTTGGTGATCTGCTGCGCGAGCTCGGAATCGGTGCGTTCGAGCGCGTGCGGGAAGTTGGACGGGGCCGCGCCCTCCCGCAGGTGCAGCCGGGTGGTGATCTGGTGGGCCAACACGGGCCGACTCCAGCCGTGGGCGAGGTCCTTGGCGCTGTACCAGTCGCGCAACTCGGCGTCGTCGAGCTTTTCGAGCAACTCGATGACATGCCCCCAGGGCAATTGGCCAACGGGTCGTTGACCGATTGCGTCGGCGTCGGGCCACGCCTCGGCGAACCGGCGCATGTACTTGAGGTTGGCCGGGGAGAACCCCTTCACCGTGGGGAACTCGGCGCGCAGATCCACCGAGAGCCGGGCCAGGACCTTGCTGCCCCAGGGGGCTGTCTTCTGTCGCTCGATGATCGTCGCACCGATCTGCCAGTAGAGCCGGAGCAGTTCGGTGTTCACCCGGCGCTGGGCGATGTAGCGCGCCTGGTGCACGAGCCGCTTGATGCTCTCGAGCGTGTCGGCGTAGTCGGTCGGGACGAGGGAAGACATTCCTCGACGCTAGTGGACCTCGCGCCCCCACCACGGCCCCTCCCGGGGGGGCGGCGGAACCGCTCACCCGGACGGGGCGGGTGGCAGGCGCAGTCGGTCCGCGGCGCCGACCAGGTTCACCGCACGCGCGATCGGCGAGCCGGCCGCCGAGCTCGACGACCTACACCGACAACTGCTCACCCCGCTCCAGGACCCATCCCGGCGCGGCAGCCCCCGGGCCGCCGTCGAGGCGACCCGGCTCGACCGCTTCTGCGAACGCGTCGGCGCCCCCACCGTCGTGGTCGGACACTGCGGCAAGGTCCTTCAGGAAGGGGTGTCCTCCCCATCGCGCGGTGCGCCTCGTCCGACCGTCGCCCTCGAGGACGACCTCCCCACCCCACGGTGGTCCGACGCGGCGCCCTGCGGCCCCGGCGAGAAGACGAGGCACCCCGGTCCGACAGCCGCGGCCCGCGGACGCATCGGTGCGCCGAAAAGGCGCCTGACCCGGTCGAGTACCGGCTCCGGGATCCGCCTCTGATGCTCTCCGGTACCCGGTCGACGGCCACGAGAGGCGACGAAACCGAAACAGCGAGACCGGGCGCCGCGCAGCCGGCTCGATGTCCGCGCCGGTGGTAGCCGCTCCTCGTGTCCTTGTCGTGGTCGGCGTGGGGTCCGGGGTCAGCGCGCCTCGCGGTGGGTGCGGTGAAGGATGCTGTCGTTGACCGCGGCCGCGATCGTGGCCTGGTGTTCGTAGTCGTCGATCCACTCGAGCACGGCGTCGGGGCCGTCCACCCCGGCCGTGATCCCGATCCGGGGACGGGTGTCGATGCTCAGATGCACGAAGGGTGAGTCCTGCCCCGGCCGGTGGGTGGTACGCAGGAGGCGGCGCAGTGCGGCGGCGCCGGCGATCACGGCGTCGACTTCGGTGGCGGCGGTGCCGGAGGCCTGCGCGACGGCCGGATCGCAGGTGACGGTCCAGGTGTGCACGAGCGTGTCCTCCATCTGGTCGGTACTGCTTCGGTGCACGCCAGTGTGCCCGGCCACCTCGACCCCGACCGGGGCGCACATAGGCAGTAGGGCCGGTTCTGTGGAGAACCGGCCCTACTGTGGACAACTCACCGGGGGTCAGCGGCCACCGCCCTGGACGAGGGCCTTCTCGTCGGCCGGGAGCAGCACCGACCGGGCCACCTGCACCGTGCGGGCCAGCTCGGCAACGAACGCGGCGTGTCCGGCCTTGTCGAAGAACCGGAAGACCAACGGACCGACCTCGACGTCGACCCAGTGGACGTGACGGCGACGCTGCGAATCGAACGCCCCACCGGCGGTGACCTTGGAGGTGGGGACCTGGGACCAGTTCACCGTCACCAGATGCTCGTCGATCGTGAAGCGGTCCGGGCGCAGCAGGAACTGCTCGGGCAATGCCATAAGAAACCCACCGGTGGCGGGGCGGCGCAGCACCGCCACCAGGCCCCGGGCGACCGCCGGGTCGGTGAAGACCATCCGTACCGCGCCGATGGTGGCGAACACCGCCGCGCTCGCGGTCAGGGCGCTGGTCACATCCAGGCGCACCTCCTGCGAGGCTCCGGCGATCAGGATGGTGGTGCGGGTGGTCAAGCTCGGAAAGCTCGGGGTCTGCGGCGCGGTCATGGCGACCTTCCTGCTGGAGGTGAGAACCGGCGCGGGTCCGCCTGTTCTTTTGCCCTTCTGGCAGGGAGCATTTGGACCGGCATGAGGGCCGTGGAGTGCAACTTCTGGGACGGAAAAATCTCGCCGGAGCGCAGCGGAGAAGAGAATTTTCCGGGCCGTCAGGCCGCGCAGCGCCCAGGGGTTGCGCGCAGCGGACCGCCGGTCAAAATCGGAAGGCCAGAAGGGCAAATCAGGCTCTTGTGCAGGGCGGAGCGCAGCGGAGCTCGATTCGGTGTGCGCTGCAGGCGCACCACGGACCACGCCCGAGGTCGACAACGCCCCTGGCCACGGCGACCGGCGGTGCGCGCCACGAGATCACGGCCACGAAGGCTCCTGAACACCCACCAGGGCGAGCCCCACTTCCTCTGGAGTGAGGCGGCGGCCGTCGTGCCGGCGGCGCAGCGTGCTCGTCCCTCTCCCCTGCGCCGGGCCGGTGTCGCTGGGGGATGTCGACCGGGTGACGGCCCGACGGCAGAGTCTCTCACGGGGCGGGAAGGCTGTAGCCGACCGAGACCGGTCTGCAAGGCCGTTGCCGTCCGGAAAGGCCCCAGCGAGAGGGTGTTTCCGGACGGGCCGCGGCGCACGGAGCCTGGGAGGCACCCGCTCCGCGCGTTATAGCGCTACAACGCCCGAATTGGTGCCGAGGGACGTCCCCGTTTCCGCCGGGCGCCACCATGCAAAGGGTAGTTCCTGCGGAGGACACCGCCACCGCCCCCGCAGCGGGTGAGGTTCGCCGTGGGCGCGGCGGATGGCGGTACGCGTGCCGTTCTCCTGATCGACGTGAATCCGACCTTCGGGTGCGCGCGCCGGCAGTGCGCGTACCGACGTCGTCGGCGGCACTGGAGGCTGTGCCGGGGGTGTTGCTCCGGTCGGGGGTTACAGGTCGAACAGGGAGAATTGGTCGGCCTGGGCCTGGGTTTCGGTGTCGCGGCGGTGCCGGTCGGCCATGGCGCGGGCGAGGTCTTCGGTGCAGCCGAGTTCGGTGGCGACCTCGCTCCAGTCGCGGCCGTCGTGGCGCAGCTGCCACGCCCACTGGTGCAGCTGTTCGTCGGTCTCCATGCCGGGCGCCCCCTCGATGATCCGGGGGCGCTCTCGCCCCTCAACTCGCGAGCTGCCGCGACCGTAACCGAGGCGGCACAGGTTCTTGGGCAGGCGCGCCGAGCAGGCTCCGGCCAGGTTGGGAGCCGTGCGTGGGCCGTGCCGGCAGGACCGGCCCCGGCATTCAGTGAGGCTCGGCGGAAAAGCCGGTCCGGACCGGGCAGGTCGCGGACTACCGGTGGATGTGGGGCGGGCTGTAGTGATCGGCGACCATGCCGTGGGCCGGATACCGGAGGAAGAAGGTGCGACGGGCGACCGTGGAGATCGTCGTCGACGAGGCGAAGACGAAGGACTATCTGCTCTGCGCGGTGGTGGCGGTTTCCGAGGTTCCGGCTCCCGGCCCGCACGACGATGCGCGCGCTCGAGGCCGCACAACCGCCGGCCGGCGGCACCGCCGCGACGAGCGCCCGGCAGAACCGGTGGCGGATCGTGGCGGCCTTCGCCCGCACATCGGAAGATCCGGCAGGCCCACCTATGCACCGCCCCGAATTGCCGGTCGCCCGCACCGGCAGGTCCCAGGCCGGTTGCCGGCGGCGTTGGCGGTGCACAGCGCCGAGCTCGGGGCGCGCCGCATCCTGGTTGAATCCTGTGCCCAGGACACGCAGGATCTCGCGGCGCACCGGCGCCCTCGCCCACATCGGGGCGCCCACGACGGTGCGGGCGAGGGTGGACCGCCGGTACGCGCACGAGTTGCTGTGGGCCGCGGACCTGATCGCCTACGCCTACACCGCCAGCGGACAGCTGCGGCGTGCGATCGACTCGCCGGTCACCGCGGCTCGGGTGCCGTAGACAAGCGCAAAGGCCGGGCGACCACGCAAAACGTGCGGGCTCCCGGCCTCACTTTCCTGACTCTTCGCCAGGACACCCTCAACGATAGCGGGCCACTCCCTCACCGCCCCGCACCACGTATTCGGGAATGCCCACGGGACCCGGGAGCGGACCGTCACCGTGACACCGGCCGGCGCCCTATGTGGCCGCCCGGGTGCTCGACACGACCGGGCATCACCGTCCCCGCGAGCCACCCTCAGCGCGGTCGTTGCATCCGCCGGGTAGGCCGGTGCCCCGGCGGCGGGGGGTGAAGCGCCGGGGCACGCGGGCCCCGCACGTCCGAGGGGACCGTGCGTGA
This sequence comes from Rhodococcus sp. YH1, assembly GCF_009939605.1. Lineage (NCBI taxonomy): Bacteria > Bacillati > Actinomycetota > Actinomycetes > Mycobacteriales > Nocardiaceae > Rhodococcus > Rhodococcus sp. YH1. Next base: position 55,374 of record NZ_WVTE01000211.1, read on the forward strand.
CCTGGCGACAATACACAGAACCGACGCCCCACGGAACCAACACCGCCTCACACGCCGGGGCGGGATGTCGGACAGGCGTCGTACGCTGCCCGGTGAGCGCCCCGGCACCCAACACCCCGGGGCGTTCGCTTGTTTCAGGACCACCGCACTCCCGGCCGCGGCGGGCCGACATGGGGCGGTGAGCCGATGGTGAGCTCGCAGGTGCGGCACGTCCAGGTGCGGTGGCCGCCGGTGCCGGGGGTGCAGTCGCACGGGATCCATCCCACCAGAACGGTGTTCCGTGTGAGCCGGTGCCCCGCTGGGCAGATCGTCGGTGCTCGCTCATGCAGGGCCACATCCATGATGGTCGCACCACTTTCCCGCTAATGGGAACACTTGTTCGAACAGTTCTGTTAGAGTGGGACTCGACGCCGGGACGGCGGGGGAAGCGCCGTCCTGGCGTCACTGTTTTCTCCGCCTCCACTCCGCGCGCCTCGCCGGGCCACGGTTCGTTCGGTGCTCCGGGCACCTACCCGCACGGCCTGGCGTGCAACCCCGGGTGGAGTCTGGTCACACTGGCACCAACTGCTCCTCGCGGGGAGTGACTGCGTCGAGCGGAAGCGGCACCACCGGCGGGATTTCGAAGCCTTCGGCGTAGGCGGCGTTCTTGAAGCGCTGCCAGCGCCGGCACACCGTCGACGGGGACGGGGTGTCCTCCAGCTCGGTGGCCACCTGCGCATAGGTCAGCTGCGGGCGGTCCAGCAGGATCGCCGCGACCTCCTTCTCTTCACTGCGCAGCGTGCACCCGGCCAGGAACTCGCGCAGGCCGTCGACCGTCTGCCGATAGCCACCGAACGTCGGCGCAAGGTGCGGCTCGGGCGGTGCATCGACAGGAGCCGGGGCCTGCACGACGGCCTCCCCCGATGCATCCTCGCCGTGGCGCCCGGTGCCTTGCGGCTGCACCGTTGCAGGCTCGGCGGCAACGGCGGAGGCATCGGTGTGCACGCGTGCACCGGGGTAATGCACGTCGTGCCCGACGGGTGCATCCTCTGCAGAGTCGTGCACCTCCGATGCCCCGGGTGTGCTCGCGGGCTGCTCCTGGGGGGTCATCAGGTGCGCGTCGTGCACCGCCTCGTTGTAGCGGCCGCGTTCGACGGCCAGCGCCCGCACGATTGTGGTGAACAGATGCAACAGGGCCAAAAACAGCAGCGGCACGATCATCGCAATGCAGGCGGCGATGGCAGCCGGTTGCGGCTGGTACCCGACATCGACACCGGCCGCGGCCTGCGCGTGCCGCTGCCCGGCCAGACGGAAGGCGTGGTAGCCGTTGCCGGCCACGCTGAGCAGGACCGTGCCCGTGGCCAGGGCCTTGCAGTACCGACGGGCACCGCGGAACTCGTCGTCGGTCCCCAATGCAACGAGAGCCAGCGCGGCGGCGGCCTGTGCAACATCGAGTGCCACCGGCGCCATCCAGGCCAGTTCCGGGCGCACACCGATTTCCAAGGTGAGCTGACGCAACGCATCGAACGACAAGGTGAACGCCAGCGCTGCAAGCACCAGCGTCATCGCTGCAACAGCACCCAGGGCCGTGGTCTTCGAGTGCAATCGTCGGCGTGCACTCTGCACGAGATCGTCCTTCATGGCGAAGTTGTTCTTCCTTTAAGAGTGCCGTTGCGGTCGGGTCTTGGAGGCAGCGCAACCAGCTTGACTGCAGTGCACTTAGCCATGCGTTCAACGCACTGCATGCAAGGCATGCAAAGCGTGCATGCAATGGTCACAGTCCGTGCTTGTCGAGGTATTCCTCAAGGGCCTTGTCGGTAAGCGACGCCTCGCTGATTGTCCGATCCCCGGTTTCGTAGCGGAGCTTGTCCACTCCCCTGCGAAGCCGCGCTTTGAGGCTGGGCCGGATCCGCGTGTTGTGAGTCATGGTGAGACCTTCTGATCCCTGCTCCCCCGCTATGACGGTCGACGCTGGCACCGCGGGAGATGGAATGGGTGCAACATCTGACCGGAGTGGCCGCTCCGGCAGGTCTTCGGCCGGGTGAGTCTTGCGGATCGCCGGTTGCCGTTGAGCCGTCACTGTGTGCCTCCGGAAAGAATCGCGAGTTCGGTAAGGAGATCGCTGTATGCGGTCTGGAGGGAAAGAGCGCGTCCGCCACGGAACTGATGGATGGGCTGACGGAGGCTGTGGGCGTCCTGGCGGGCCGCCAACTCCGGGATGATCGTGCGAGCGACGAGATCGCCGTAGCTGTCCCGAAGTTCCTGCTCGCGAAAGATATGTTCCCCGGTGTTGCGGCGCCGACTGAGGACTACCTTGTCGAAAGCCAGCTTCGGGTTTGCGCGTTTGCGGACGGTGCGGATGGTTTCGTCGAGTTTCTCAACGCCTTGCACGCTGTCGATTGTTGGCTCGGTGACGGCCACTACCCCGTCCGCGGCGATAAGGACCGCGAACAGCACTTTGCCGAGACTGGGCGCGCAGTCGAACAGAACGATGTCGTAGGGGCTTAGATCCAGACCCTCGAAGGCGACGTCCAGGCGGAACACGAGATCGTTCGATCCGTCCGATTCGATCTTGCCCAGTTCTTCGTCTGCCGGGATGAGGTCGACGCCTTCCCACTCTGTTGCAACCACGGCGTCCGCGGCACTTCCTTCCGCCGTGCGGTTCATCAGGTGATAGGTGGTGAGCATGCCTGCATCGACGGTGACGCCAAGGCCGTTGGTTGCGTTGCCCTGCGAGTCTGCGTCGATGATCAGGACTTTGCCACCTTTGGCGGACACCGCACTTGCGAGCCCGAGGGCCGTTGCGGTCTTCCCTACGCCGCCCTTCTGATTGGCGATAGCGATTTTGCGCGGTTGCATTGCAAGCCTTTCGGTCAGTGCAAGAAGTGCGTGTCATGCACGTCGTGCGGTGCAGACGTGCCTTGCACAGTTTGCACGTGCAACACGGCATGCGCCTCGTGCACACGCCGCACGTTATGCAAACTTCGCGTCACACGCAAGGCGTGCACTGCATGCATGCCGTGCTTTGCATGCGATGCATGCATAAAACGCATCACAAGATCGCAGTGCTCGGCCCGCACTGCCTGGAGAGCTTGCTCGCCTGGGAGTGCATCCCTCGCATGCAGCGCATCGTTTCCATGCAGAGCGCGGCTTGCATGTGCCACCTGCAACGGATGAATCCCTATGCACGGCATGCGTTGCATGCATGCCGTGCATGCTTCTAACGGCGCGCATATTCTTCCCCACACCGAGCACGATCGGATGCACCCAGAGGTCGAGACGGTCGAAGAGTTTCTCGCGCAGGAGCGGCTGGACCAGGCTCAGGCTCCCGACGCCCTTGATGTGCACGTACCGGTCCCCGGATCTCGCGCACCGCGCCGACGAGATCTGGACACAACTGCGCGGAGCCGGACCAGGAGAGGTCTGGCCGGGCCGCGGGAGGCCACGTACTCGGGGACGCTGTTAAAGCGTGTGGCGATCTCGTCGTCCTCGCCGGCTGCCCTGGTACGGCCAACAGGCGGCGAAGATGTCGTAGGTCCGCAGACCGAGCAGCAGGGCGTCGGTGCTCTGGTAGCCGGCAGCGATCTGCGCGCCCGTGGTCTCGGCGAGCAGGGGTGCCTGCCGGCCGCCGAACGAGAAGTCCACTCCGTCTGGATCAGGCCCATGGCTCGGCTCCCAATGAAGTGGGATGTCTCGGTCGCAGAGATTAACTGCGGGCGTGGGGCAGACTCATCGCTGCAACGACCTCTTGCTTCGTGTGTCACCGCCTTGCGCGGTGCATCGGTCACCCCCTCCCGCGGTCGGGGGTCCTTGCCCTGTTCACGCCACTAGGTCGGGGCGGCGCACCGGCACGTAGTTTGTAGTGCGCGGCGGCCACCATCCCCGCAAGTCACCGGCGCGATCTGCGGCTTGGCAATCCGTAACTGGGCCTGCGATCGTTCCAATCGTGGAATCGCGGGCCTCGGCCGCGCTCATCCTCGCTCAGATCGCCGAAGTGGACTCGTACCGATCTCACGAAGTAAATGCCTGAGGGTGTTCAAGCCGCCTCATTGCATTGACCTGACTCCGTCGGGGGAGTCCCGACCAGGGAGAATAAGCGGGTCACCACGGCTCGCGCCGCACGATAGTCGGCGCGGCCGGTATCGGTCACCGGAAATCGGCCGTACCGCAGCCGAGCGGGCGCGTCGATCGGCAGGGCGATGGTCAGCGAGACCGTGCGGGGTACGCCGGTCTTCTTGCCGCGTCGGCAGCGCCATCCCTGCTCTTCGAGCCACCAACGGTGCAGCTCCCGATCGAGAAGATGACGTCGGACCCGCTGTGCTCCGACACCGGCGGTTCCGACACGATCCGCCGCGTCATCGAGTTTGTCCCGGAGAGAGGGGATATCGGCTCGCACATCGGTAGGCACGCCCAATCGGGCGAGGATGGACAGGGTACGAGTGACGGTGGCGAGGCTGTACCCGGTCAGGGCAGCCACCTCAATCGAATTTCTGCCCGCTCCGGAAATAGAAGGTTTTTCCGAAACTACGGCCCAGTGGATACGGGCAGCCGCCCCACCCAGCCCGGACCGGTTCGCCCAGAGGTCGTGCGTGTGGTGCTCCAGCAGGGCGGAGGGGTGCCCCGGAGCGGGGGCGGGTTCCCCTTGTGTTGCAACCGGTAGCGATGCCCCCGGGTCGGGGAGTTCGAGTTGCCAGGTGGCGGCGCGGGTTCCGCTTCCGGTGCGGATGCACCGCACCCAGGACTCGTGGGCCAGCACCCGCAGCCGACGGGAGACGGTGGAGGCGTCGACGGCCGCGGCCTGGGCGAGGCGGCGGCAGTCGATGTCCAGGACGCGGGTGCGCGCGGTGCGGGCGAGCGCGAGCAGGGCGTAGAGGATGCGTTCGTCGCTGGCCCCGCCGGGGCGGGCCCAGTGCGCCGGGGCGGCTCCGATGGCGGCCTCGATGCGGTCGAGTTCGTCGTCGACCGGTGCCCGGGTGGGCGGGGGAGTGGGGGCGAAGTGCGCGGCGGTGTCCAGGGCGCGGCGCCATTGCCGGTCGGTGTCCTCGCGGCCGCGGGCGCGGTCCTCACGCAGCCGGACCAGTCCCGGCGCCGTCGCGGCGGCCGCCCGGGCGTCGGCGAGACTGTGGCCGGCGCGGGCCATACCCAGAAAGATGCTGTGCACGATCGCCGAGCGGTCCGCGCCGGGTGCCGGCGCAGCATCGAGCAGGGCCCGGGTGGTGTCGGTGAGCGGGCGCCGCGGCCGGTCCAGCCGGGGATTGGAGACCGGATCGACGATGCGCACCGCCCCGGCGGGGCGGCGGGGGGCCGAGGCGGCGGAGTGGGGGTGCCGGGCCAGCAACCAGTCCACCACCTCCGGAGCGGTTTCGGTGTCGAGGCGGGCGAGGGCGGCGTCGAGGGCGGCGCCGTGCAGGTGGGGTCGGGACTGCCCGCCGCGGCGGTGCGGGGCCCCGGGCGGGCGGACGGCGCCGGTGGCGGGGTTGGTCAACGGGGCGGTGTCGAGGCTGGGATAGTGCTGGCGCAGGGCGTGGGCGAGGCGACGCACCTCGTCCGGGGCGGCGCCCGGCGCGGCGAGGCGCAGCCAGAGGTGCTGCCCACCGCTGGGCCCGGACCGAGCGCGCAGATGCGGAACACCCAGCTCTGTGAGGTGCGCGGCCAACCGGTCGGCATCGGCGCGCGCGACCTCGGGGCCGTGGCGCCCGCTGTCGAGGTCGAACGCCAGCAGGCGGTAGCGATGGTCCGCGCCGGCCAGGTAGAGCGCCCACGGAAATCCGGGCGCCTGGGCGGGCATGGCCATCGTGGTGGCATACGTGTGGGTACGATCCGGGTCGATCCGCACCCGGGCACGCGGCGACCAGCGGCGCGTGCACACGTCGAAAAGGTGACGATTCGGTGAGGTGTCACCGGTGAAAGTGGCGACACGCGCAGCGATCGTTGGCTCTGATTCAGGGCGCGATGTACCCTGAGACCTGTCCGGCAAGACAGTCCCTTCGGGGAAAGCAGTACGAGAGCCGAGTTTGGCCGCTTAGCTCTCACCAACTTTGAGGACCCTCAGCCCCGCACGGCTGGGGGTTTTCTCATGTGGTCTGCGTTTTGCTTATGAAGTTGCTGAAGCCACTCGTGAGCTACGCAGACATACGAACCTCCTCCTCGCGATGGCGCTGAAGCTCGCGGACGAGTAGATGGTGGCCGGTGGTCACTGCGAGCAGGTCCGCGACGTACTGGCTGATCGATTCGACCCCAGCAGCTCGGCGACCCTCCTCGAGGGCTTCGTAGACTTCGTCCGGGACGCGGGTGACCACGCGGGTACGGGCACCCTTGCTAGCCATTCCCACTGCAGTTCTCCCTCCACCGTTCAACCTGTGCCAACATGGCCGGTCGGCCCGAGCCGAGGCGATGCCTTGACCATCTTGTGACAGGTGAGGCGTAAAACATGTCCGACACGCCCACGCCTCGACCGCCAACTCGGATTCTTTCATACTATTCGCTAATTCTTTGCCTTCGTTTAGTGATGCCTGGCGAGAGTATGGCTTGCGTTATGCTCCGAAGGTTCCGCCATCTGGCAGGGGAGGCCTGAAGGGGAGGTAGCGAGTGCTGAGACGCGGGGGCGATCGACGCGAACGGATCGCGCAGATCCTCGATCGGGTGCCCCTCGAGCCGCCGTGGACGGTCGCGGAGTTCCTCAGCTGGCTGGAAGAGGACACCGGGAAGGCGGTGGAGTTGGAGCCGTGGCCGGGCCTGTCGACGGATCTGCAGACCCGATGCGGGCTGCTCTTCGGTGGCCCGACGCGATACGTCATCCGCTATGACCCGGCTCGCTCGGTTCGCCATCAGCGTCAGCAGATCTTTCACGAGGTCGGCCATGTGCTCGGTCAGCACCCGGGAGAGCCATTCCGCCCGACGGAAAGTGCCCTGACCGAGGGGCTGAGCTTGGAGGGAATCGAGTACATGATGCGGCGTTCGACCTTCGACTCTCCGACCGAGGCGGAAGCCGAATTGCTCGGCACGCACCTGGCGGTGCTCAGTCGCGGCCCGATCGACCTGGACAGTCACGGTGATCTGCATCGAATCGCCGGCGTCTTCGCCCCGCTGCGATGAGCGCTCTGCTGCATCAGGAGGCCACCTCCGCGCTGCCGGAGTGGGCAAGCATCCCCATGATGGGCTTCCTCGCCCTGGTCATCGTGGCCCGGGCTCTTTTCGTCTCCGAACGCCAACTCGACCAGCAGATCACCTGGTTATTGGTGTGGTGGCTGGGCGCCTCACTGCTCCGAGACGGTGCGGTACAGACCGTTCTGCTGGGGGCCACACCCCTGACCCTGTCGGACATTCGCCTACTCACCCACGGCTTCGCCATGCTCGGGGCGGCCGCGATCTTCCTTATCGTCCTGGCCTACCGCAAGGTGCGGAAGATTCCGCGGCGCACGATCGTCGGGTGCTACGCCCTGATCGTGGGGTGGATGCTGGTGATGGCCTGGATCAGCGCGCCGGCCCGCTCCGCCGGTGTCGCCATCGAGGAGCTGCGCTCGGTGCGGACCGTGACGTACATGGCGATCTACGCGGCCCAGATGCCGCTGGCGGTGGCCGCGGTGGCGTACGCGTGCCTGCGCATCCTCCGCGACGGTGAGCAGAACCGGTCCACTCGGCTGTGGGCAGGACTGATCCTGGGCACCGGCGGCGTGTCGGCCTTCGATCACCTGACACGATTCGCCAACGCCGTGTTGATGTCCGCGGAGGTGACCAACGGGTTCACCGACTGGCGCAGCCAGTCCAACGATGTGCTCTTCTTGCCGACCGCGTGCGTGTTGGCGGCTGTCGTCGCCGCTCCGGTGTTCGCGGCGGTCCGGGCGAAACTGCGCAACGATCCGTCGTCGGTGGCCGTGCTGACGTTGACGCCGATGTGGCAGGACCTGTCGACCGCATTGCCGGCCATGTCGATCGAATCGACGGGGCTGCTGCCGAACAGTGTCGATCGCGAGCACCGGATGCGGATCGAGTGCGAGGACGCGGTGTTCACCCTCCTGCCGTACATGACCGAGCAGGAGCGGCGGGATGAGGCCACCCCGGCGCAGCGGTGCGCCGCGATCGTCAACGCGCTCGAGCGGCGCAGAGCCGGGGCGGCGGAATCCCGCGTGACCACGCCACGGTGGCTCGCCGACGAAGACGAACTGCTGCGCATCGCGCAAGCATGGACCAAACGCCCGGCCGACGCCGTGAGCGTGTGACAAGGGGAAGGAACGGCTAGTGCCGAACACGACGATTCCGCATCCGCCGCGGCGGGTGCCGTTCATCGGCGATGTCCTGGGAATGTCCAAGGAGAAACCGAACCAGACCACGTTGCAGCGGTTCGAGGAGCTCGGGCCGATCTACCGGCGCTCCATTCTCGGGACGGACCTGACCTTCGTCGGCTCCGCGGAGCTCGCCGCGCAGGTCTTCGACGACACGGTGTGGGAGAAGTACGTCGGCCGGCCTCTCGAACGGCTGCGACCGCTGGTGGCGGACGGGCTCTTCACCGCCTACAACTGGGAATCGAGCTGGGCCCGAGCACACGAGGTCCTCATGCCCGGCTTCACCAAGGAGGCGATGGTCTCCTACCACGACGTGATGGTCGAGGTCGTCGACGAGCTGGGCAAGGACCTCGCCGGCACGGACGCACACGTACCGGTCGTGGACGAGATGGGCAAGCTCACCCTCGAGGTGATCGGTCGCTGTGGCTTCGGCTACTCGTTCGATTCGTTCGGCGGCAGCGAGCATCCCTTCGTGGCCGCGATGAGCCGAGCACTGACCTTCGCGCAGAACAGTGCGATCCCGGTGCCCTTCGTCGGTAAGTTCCTGCAGCGCAAGGACGAGAAACAGAACGAGCTCGACCATGCCTTGCTGGTCGAGACCGTGGACGAGGTGATTACGGCCCGGCAGCGGTCGGGCGAGCGCCGGAGTGATCTGCTGGACCGGATGCTGCATCCGGACGACGGTGCCACGCTCGATCCGGAGAACATCCGCAATCAGGTGCTGACCTTCCTCGTGGCCGGCCACGAGACCTCCGTCAACGCCCTGAGCTTCGCGCTGCACTTCATCGCCCAAGACCCGGCGGTGGCCTCCCGGATGCGCGAGGAGGCTCGCGGGATCCTCGGCGACGGCTCCGTCCGGTACGAGGACGTGCCGCGGTTGCGCTACACGCGCCAGGTGATCAACGAAGCACTGCGGCTGTGGCCCACGGCTCCGGGCTTCTTCCGCTCCGCCAAAAAGGACACCCGGGTGGGCGAGCACGAGTTCACGGCCGGGGAATGGGTGTTCGTGCTGCTACTGGCGGTACAACGCGATCCGGCCTGGGGTTCCGACGCCGACCGGTTCAACCCGGATCGCTTCGCCCCCGAGCACAACCGTGCTCGGGCACCGGAGCTGTTCAAACCGTTCGGCACCGGCATCCGCTCGTGCATCGGCCGGCAGTTCGCCTTACACGAGATGACCCTGGCCCTGGCGACCCTGGTGCTGCGGTTCGACATCACCCCCGAACCCGGCTATGCGCTCGAGGTGGAAGAAACTCTGACGTTGCGCCCGAAGGGCCTTCGTCTGCGCTTCACGCCTGTCTGAGTCCGCCGGTCTGCGGCGTCATCCGCTCGATTTCCGCGATGAGTCGCTCGAGGTCTTCGCGCGTCAGGCTGGTGGCACGCGCGGCGAAGTGGTGCAGCCCGCGGTCCCGGATGGTGATCCACAGCCGCAACCGTTGATCGATGTCGATATCCCGGCCACCGCTCAGGCGCAGGTAGTCACGGTCGACCTTGAAGGCGTCGCACAGCGCGTCGGTGACAGTGACCGGCAGCGAGGTCCGCTCACCGGAGCGGACCTCTTCGAGCAGTTCCACCGGGACCGGCTCGCCGATGCGCTGTCCGACGATGGTGGCCACCGCCTGCAACGTCAACTCGGGTTCGTTGCGGTGGTGGTAGAACGCAAGAAGCCGCTCGAGCTTCTGCCCGAGGGACGGGGCCAGGTAGTTCACGGACGGTCCTCCTTCTGCGCTTTGCTCCACTGTGTGACGAACGCGTGCTCGGTCGCTTCGTCGATCTCCCCGGCCCGACCCGTCAGCCACCGCAGGTACAGCAGCTCGTGGGCGTCCTCGACAGACGGGGGCTCAGGAGTGCGATTGAGGTAGTCCCCGATCAGCATCTCCACCACCGGATCACCTCGCACCGGTGAGTCCGGCGCCGACTTGCGTTCGAGCTGGGCGATCAACCATGCCCGCAGGATGCGATCGACCAACAAGTCGAAATCGGCGTTGATTTGACCCAGTTCGGCGACCAGTTCCCGGTCCTCGATCGTCCCCGCCAACTTCTCGTACCGCTTCGCGAGGTCGGACAACTCGTTGACCACGGTCAGCGAGAGGGTCACCGAGTCCGCAGCGGCGTTGACCGCACCGGGAGTCGAGCGCCGTATGGACGGGACCTCCTCCAAGGCAGTGGGATCCCCGCCGGCGAAGGCCCTCGCCGCAGATCCCTCGGTCCACTGCAGACCGGTGTCGAGGCGTCGCAGAGTACGGGCGCTCGGGGAAGCGATGGCGCCTTTTTCTATCTTGCCCGTAGTCACGTCGGACGGCCCGCCGGCTTGTTGCAGCTGGTCGAGAGTCAAGCCAAGCAGGCGCCTCCGCTCGGCAACTATTCGCGCAAAACGCGCCCGCTCGTTTGTCATCGCATCGACCTTACCGGCCAATGTCTGAATCAGACGCCTTCGGTACCTCGAAAGAGCTGGGGATTTGCGACGCTCTGCTTCAACCGTCACCGTCACCCCCTTCGCTAAAGTTTCATAGTTTTTTGCTTTTGTTTCGAGATTTTCGAGTATATGCTTTGCCAAGAATTTGCGAACAGGGGTTTTGCGCCGGTCCCCAGCCGGGGCGGCCACTGTCTCGGAGGACCGGGTCCCGAAGGGCTGTGCGCACTCACAGCAGTGCAGCGCCCTGTGGCGTACCGGCTTTGGGGTGCAGGGCTTCCGCACAAGCTCGGCACCCCAGAGCCGGAACAGCGGGGGTGATCACTACGGGTCTTGAGGACCGACTGTTTGAGGGATGGAGAGAGATGAAGGGTTGGGGGACGCGGACTGTGGCCACCGCCGTCACCACGGCTGCGGTCATGGCTGGTGTGGGTGGTCTGGTCCCGGTGCACGCGCAGACGCATTGGCTCGACGGACTGGTCGACGGGTGCCCGGATCTGTATGTGCTGGGGATGCAGGGCACGACGGAGTCGTCGCCGGATGCGCCGGTGAAGGTCGATACCGGGATGCTGTCGAACATCATGGGTCCGATGCTCGACCAGGCTCGTGAGCTGGGCGCGAGCGTCGATCGGGCCTACGTCCCGTATCCGGGATCGTTCGGCGGCCTCACCCCCGGTGGTAGCCGGTCGTACGTCGAGTCCGTCACCGAGGGGGAGCAGAACCTGTCCCGAGCGGCGCAGACGGTGCTCGAGCAGTGCCCGTCGGCCAAACTCGCGGTGGTCGGCTACTCCCAGGGCGCTCACGCCGCCTCGAACTTCCTGCGCTCGGTCGGCAAGGGCACCGGAGCGGTGCCGGCCGGCTCGATCGCGGCCGGTGCCCTGTTCGGCGCGCCGACCCGCAGCGCCGCCTCGGGGCTGTTCCCCGGCACCTCGCAGAGCGCCCCGTCGCCGGTTCCCGGCACCACGGGCGGGGCGGTCAAGGCGCTGTCGTCGGTGGCGTTCACCGCCCCGGCAGGCGGCGGAATCGGCCCCGTCGCCGATCTGACCGAGGACTACGGCGGCCTCTCGGGGCGGGTGTCGTCCTGGTGCCAGACCGGGGATCTGGCGTGCGACGCCCCGGCGAATGCGCCGATCGTGCGGGCGGTGGTCAACGTCGCCGGGCAGGTCGAGGTCGGCGGTGATCCGTTCGTCGCCGTCGCCACGGTCGGGCGGGCCTTGGCCTCGACGGCGTTCACCACCGCCGTCGAGGTGGTCAACGAGGACATTGCGGCTCCGAGGAACGCCCTCGAGGCGGTGTCGATCCAGCCGAAGAAGACCATCTCGCAGCGTCTGGCGGAAGCGTCCGATCCGCGGGCCACACCCCCGACCGGGCAGGAAGTGACCGCGGCGTTGATGAAGGTCGGTCTGATCGGCCTCAACGCGGCTGTCACGGTCGCCAAGAAGGTACTCACCCCGGAGACGATCGCGGCAGTCGCGGCGGTCGGGCTGGCCAATCCGGCCGCGGCGTTCGGGGTGCTCGCCGCCAAGACGGTCGGTGTGCTGCCCGAGCTGGTTCCGCCGGCGACCTCGCAGCGGCTCGTGCGCCAGGCGTTCCAGGTCGTGCAGAACGAGGTCGAGGCCAACCGCGATGCCTTCGATCTGGTGGCGATGACGACGGTGCGCAACGTCGCCGCCGAGCACGGCTCCTACGGGTCGGTTCCGGCCACCGCCAGTGGGCAGGCCCCGACACGATTCGTCGCGTCCTGGCTCGCTGCGGTCGCAGCCGACCTCGACGCCGCCGCCTCCTCGGCATCGTCCACGTCCACGACCACGACGAAGACGGTGACCTCCACGACAACGGCCCCGACCACCACGCCGACCCGGCCGACGACCACCACCGAGACCGTCTCGGCCACGCCGTCGCCCACGGTCGCCTCCACCACCGCGGCACCGGCCGTGACCACGACGCATGTGGTCGATGCGGGACCGACGGTGCTCGAGCAGGGCGGCGTCTCGGCCGCCGCACTCAACTGATTCCACGCCCCGACACACACATGAGAGAGAGAAGCGATCATGAGCACACATCGCAGGGCTTCGCGGCTCGCCAAGGCGAGCGTCGTGCCCGCCACGGCCGCAGCGATCGTGGCAGCAGGGTCGGGGCTGGCCTCGGCCGCTCCGGTCGAGCTGCCCTCGCAGGGCGGGGTGAGCACCCCGGCACCGTCCACCCAGGGCGGCACCACCAGCGCCCCGAAGCCGGCCCCGGCTCCTCCGGCCAAGCAGATCTACTGGACCCCGCCTCCGGCGCAGCAGCGTCAGTACGCGCCGCTGCCGAACTACAACTACGACACGAACCGTTACGAGCGGCATAGCGCTCCGCCGCCGATCGACCCGATGACGCTGCGGGCGCCGCAGCCGGTCACCCCGGAGCCGATCTACCTCGCTCCACCCGAGAAGATCATGATCGGCGATGTCCACGTCAACCAGCCGAACTGGGTCACCGACGACGACCGCGAACGCACCAACAACACCGCCGGTCTGATCCGCTCCGAGGTCGCCACCTTCTACAAGTCGGTCGGTGTCGATGCCAGCCGTGCCGATCGGGTCGCTGCTGCGCAGATCGGTGCGACGGTGGCCGGTGCTGCGGCCGGCGGGGCGGCCGGGGCGGTTCCCGGCGCGCTGATCGGCGGCACCATCGGCGGGATCGCCGGGGCGGCGGCCGGAGGTGTGGTGCCGCTGCCGATCCCGGTGCTGCCCGCGGTGACCACCGGCGTGGCCGGGACCGCGGCGGGCGCAGCGATCGGCGCTGCGGTCGGCGCGGTCCCCGGCGCGGTGGTCGGCGGGGCGGCCGGTCTGGCGGCCGGAACCGCCTTCGGTGCCGGGGACGACGAGGGCCAGCCCCTCGAGGTGCAGCTGCCGGATGTGCACCAGGAGGCGCTCACCGAGCAGGCCGATGCCACGGTCGAGCAGTGGCAGTCCTCCGGTCCGGTTGGGCAGGCCGCGGCCGACGCCGTGCGCAGCGTCGTGACCACCGCTCCGCAGGTCGATTCGCAGGTCCGCGAGTGGGTGAAGGTCCAGCCCGGTGGCGAAGGTGTCGTCGCGGGAGCGGACACCGTGCTGACCACGTTCTTCGACGGTTCGGCCGGCACTGCCGCCGAGATGATCTCGACCGCGGCCGCGGACGGCATCAACCCGGCCTGACCTGCCCGAACATCTCGCCGGTGGGGGCGGGTAGCCCCGCCCCCACCACCCGACGACGGAGGACACATTGTCGACCGGCAATCGAGGACAACTCTTCCCGGACGTGACCGAGCGGTACGGGCCGGAGCCGACTGCGAGCGACGAACGAGAGACCGGATCGGTGCACTTCCCGATCCCGGACGAAACCCTCGACGCCGCGGGGGTGCCGGCATCGGACCTCCACCCGGTCGATGCGGCCTGCGTCCCCGAACAGCCTGCTACCGACGACGAGTCGGTCATCCAGACCGACCTCGAACCGATCGTCGCTGCCGAATCCGCAGCCGAGATCTACCCGGTCCCGGTCCATCCTGCCGATCACTCAGCCCACGGCCCTGCCGGATACGACGATCAGAACCTGGCCGACGACGAGCACGGCGGGGCCGGATACGGCGATACGGCGACCGAGGTCGACCCCTATGCAGGCGCCCCGGAGTGGGTCCGCGCCCACCTTCCCCGTGGCCCGCTGATGATCCCCGAACGCACCCGTGGGGGATTGAAGTCCGCGATCGGCCGTGCCCGACCTGCTCGCCCGACCCCTGCCGCAGCTCCGGCTGCGGCTCCGGTCGAGGTCGTCGAGGAGAGGACCGCCCAGCCGGTCACCGACAGCGCCTCTGCGGCCGCGACGGCCCGCCCCGATCGATCCCGCACCTGGATGCTCGTCGGCGGCGGTGTCGCGGTGCTGGCGGTGGTCTCCGCAGCGGTGGTCACCGCGACGGTCGGCACCACCGACGAACCGCAGGTGCCGCCGCTGCCCTCGCCGACGGCGGTGTCCTCGTCCACCACCACCTCGACGTCGACGGTCGCGGCTCCGGCGTGGTGCGCCCCGGTCACCGAACCCGGCCGGATCGTCGGCAACGGTCCCGGTGGCCGCGACACCGGCCCCGCGGTGATCCAGGCGTTCGAGCACGCCTACTACGTCGAACGTGACGGCACGGCCGTCGCGGACCTGATGGTCCTGCCGGGCACCGATATTCAGTCGTTCATCGACGCCGTTCCGGTCGGGACCGAGCACTGCGTGAGCGTGCTGCCGACCGAGGACCCGAACCGCTGGTCGGTCGATGTGCTGCTGAAGTTCCCGCCCGTGGGAGACGAAGGCATCCACAAGCAGTGGATCACCACCCTGCCCGCCGACGGCGGGTTGAAGATCGCGAACGTGGAGAATCGATGAACAACGTTGTCGCACTGCGTCGTAGCCCGAAACTCGAGCAGCCCGAAGACCTCTCGACCATCGTGGTGGCCGGCGCCGGGGGAGCGGGCGCGACCACCACCTGCTTCGGCCTGGCCACCGCCCTGCGCCTGGGCACCGATGTGCAGGTCGCGGCGATCGACGGCACCTTCGGCGGCGGCAACCTGCTCGACCGGGTCGGTGTCGAACCGATCGACCCGGCCCGAGCGATCCGCCAGCTCGGCTCGCGCATGGCTCTCAGCAGCACCGGGGCCGTCGTCGTCGGCCACGGCGACGCCACGGACACGGCGCTGGTGGACAGCCTGCTCGCCGACCGGCATCTGGCCCGCATCCACGACGTCGGAACAGCGTTGCGCTCACGGCGTCTGGCCCCGTTGCTCGATGCCGGGGCCGCGATCGTGATCGTCGCCCCGGCCCGCTCGGAACCGCTGGCCCGGATGCGCGACGGCCTCGAATGGCTCATCGGCACCTACGGGCGCGGCGTGCTGACGCGCACGGTGGTGTCGATCTCGCACCAGATGCCGCACCGCCTGGTGGATCTGACCCCGATCCGAGAGCACCTGGCCCCACGGGTCGCCGGATTCGTCGAAGTGCCCTTCGATGCGACCTTGGCGCGACCGGGCACCGTCGATCACCGCCGCCTGTCGGCCGCCTCGATCGACGCCTGGACCGACGTGCTCGACGCGTTGGGCCGCATCGAGGCCGGCCAGCGCGACACCGATCACCAGGCCGGGGCGGGGGAGCTGGCATGACCACCCGCGAACGCACCAGCGTCGAGGTGAGGGTCGATCCGTACCCGGTGGCTGCGCCCGGACCTGCAGTGTGGCTGCTCGGCGCGCACGGCGGGGCCGGGGTCTCCACCCTCGCCCAGTACTGGGACTTCGCCGAGGATGCTCGGCATCAGTGGCCGTGCGGTGACGCCCGTGAGACCGAATCGCCGTATGTGGTGGTGGTCTGCCGCGACACCATCGAGGGTCTGTCCAGCGCCCACGATCTGATCCTCGAGCACCGCAACCGCGGGTTGGCGTGCGAGCTGCTCGGCCTGGTCACCGTCGCGAACGCGCCCGGTCAGCCCCCGAAGGATGTGCGTCAGCTGCGCTCGATCGTCACCGGTGCGGTGGCTGCGCACTGGGCGATCGGCTGGCATCGCTTCCTGGCCTCGGCGGCCCGGTCGAGCCTGCCCACCTGGCGCGCCCTCGACGGCGTGCCGATTCAGACCAAGGGAGCCGTGATCGCAGTTCCCGAGGACGTGATCGCTGCCGGCGTCGGCATCGTCACGGCAATCCAATCCGCCCTGCCCGCCTTGTGGTCGGGGCAGTAAGACACGGAGGACACGTCATGCTTCAGACCGTCGTGGACGTTGCGTATCTCGCACAAGGTTCGGTCAACTTCGACATCAACCCGGAGGTGCCGCCGGGCGCGAACGGCCTGCTCAAGCTGCTGAACTGGCTGCTGTGGGGCGTCACGCTCGCGTGCGTGGCCGCCCTGATCTTCTCGGGCGGGAAGTTCGCGTGGGAGAAGTGGCAGCACGGCTCCGGTGACTCGCCGAAGATGCTCGTCGGTGCCCTCGTCGGCGCGATCGTCGCCATCTCCGCCAACCAGATCCTCAGCGCCGTCACCAACGCGGCATAAGGCGGGGTCAGCGATGGAGGTGTCCGTACAGGGCGTGGTCAGCCCGCCCCCCGACGTCCTCGACGGGTTCCAGACGCTCCTGGGCTACGCGGCCGGGATCGTTTTCCTCCTGTGTGTGGCCAAGGTGATCTTCGTCGGTGCACGCCTGGCGTGGGACCACAAGCACGGGGCCGGTCTCGAATCCCCCACCGCCGCGGAGTTCCTGGCGGCGAACATCGGCGCGATCCTCGCCGGCGGTGTGGCCGCCACCCTCGCCACGATCCTGCTGGCCACCGCCCAGGGGCCCCAGGCCCACCAGCTCGGAGGCGGCCATTCCCCGACCGTCATCGAGCAGCTCGAACAGCTCCAGCAACAGCAGCAATCCGGCAACGAGGAGAACGAATGAGGAGGCGTCGGTGGGCGCGAGCCGCGGTGGTCGCGGTGGCGCTGGTGGCTACCAGCTGCGGGGGATCGGACACAGGCGAGAGCCCGGTGTCGCTGACCGATCCGCCGCAGATCAGCCGGTGGGTCACCGTCGGTGGCATCGAGGTGCCGATCGGCACCACCGACGGACCGCGAGGCGGTGAGTGGGAGCCGTTCGCCGGGTTCAGCCACACCCCGCAGGGTGCGGCTCTGGCGGCGATCACCCAGTCGGTGCAGCTGGCCACCGCGTCCGATCGCACCTGGCCGACGATCCTGGCCGGGGTGGCCGCCCCCGGCGAAGGCCGCGACCTCTACGCCGCCCACCGCTCCCTGGTGGAGATGTCGGGCACCGACCCCGAGATGGTGCCGACCATCGTCGGCTACACCCTCGCCGACTACAGCGACACCGCCGCCACCGTCGACGTCATCCAGCGGTTCTCCGACAACTCGCTCGCCTCCGCGACCACCCAGGTGGTGTGGATCGACGACGACTGGCGGCTGAACCTGCCCAGCAACGACACCGCCACCATCACCGCCCTCGACGCGCTGCCGTCGGAGCTGGTCGACCTCGAGGAGACCCGCAAGTGACCGAGCAGAACACCACCGGCCAGACCGGGGACACGAACACTTCCTCACTCGAGGGCGCCGAGAACGAGCGCGCCTCGGCAGCAACGAAACTCACCAACGGGTTGGCGGCAGTGGCCGTGATCGTCGTCGTCGGTCTCGTGCTGAGCATCGTGATGCTCTTCCGCGGTGACGATGCCGAACCGCTGGTCTCGCTCGACCCGACCACCGACAACGGGGCCACCGCCCGACTCGACGACCTCCAGTTCATGCCGGAACCCGTCTTCGACAAGCTCCACCGCGTCATCTACGTGCCGCTCGACCCCCACGGGGTGATCCTGTCCGACACCCTCGCCACCGGGAACCGGCCGGTCGAGCAGGCACCGAGTGGGGTGATGCTCCAGCGCATCCACGGCAACATGGATCTTCCGTTCTCGACCTCCGACGGCCCCACCGGGTTCACCGACAACGGTGTCGCCACCGGATTTTCGCACACGGCGCAGGGAGCGGCGCTGGCTGCAGCCCACTACATCGGGTACGTCGCAGCCGGGGACAACCGGGTCGAGATGGTCACCGAAGCAGGCCGGGTGTCGGACCCGACCGGACAGTTGTCGGGAGTCAGGCTGGCCGACGACACGCCGACTGCGGTGATGCCGATGGTCAACGTGACTTTCCATCCGGATCTGACCCTGGTGAAGTTCGGCGCCACCGTCGAGCGGCCGAACGGGGCTACCGAGATCAGGGTGGTGAAGATTCCGGTGGTGTGGCGCGAGGGTACCGGTTGGGTTGTCCAGCTGGACTCGACCGCTTTTGGTACCGAGTTCGAGCCGGTGTCGTCCGAAGGGTGGCAGCAGTGGTGGTAAACCGCAGCCTGCCCCCAGTCGTTCTTCGGCTGGTTGCCGTGCTCTGCGCTGTCATGGTCGTCGGCATCGGCGCAGCGGGTGCGGCCTTCGCCCAGGACTCCGAGCCCTCGGGGGATTCGTCCGGGGGCAGCATCGACAGTGCCGAGGTCGAGGAACAGGGCGATGGGGACTTGGGTTTCGACTGGCTGGAAACGGGTGCTGGGGCCTTGAGCTGCGCCAGCACCGCCGGGAACGTCGTCGGCGCGCTGGGCGAGATGGTCTTGGATGTAGACATTCCCGACTGCGTGGACGCAGCCGGCAACGTCGTCGATGCCGGTACGGGCGCGATCGAAGACGGCATCAATGACGCCGCTGCGGGCGCGGTCGAGAAGACCGCGCTGTGGATCGGTAATGCCGGTGTGGCGGTGTTGAAGTTCGCTCTCGGGTGGTGGATCACCGGCACCGAGATGGACGGGGACACCTTCCAGAGGACCGTGGCCACGGTCAACGACTACACCTTCTACATCCAGGTCTCCGCCTTGTCGTTGTCGCTGATCCTGCTCGGCGGGCGTCTGGCGCTGGCCCGGTCGGGGGCGATCCGCGACACCTCGGA
Source organism: Rhodococcus sp. YH1 (assembly GCF_009939605.1). Taxonomy (NCBI): domain Bacteria; kingdom Bacillati; phylum Actinomycetota; class Actinomycetes; order Mycobacteriales; family Nocardiaceae; genus Rhodococcus; species Rhodococcus sp. YH1. Next base: position 74,502 of record NZ_WVTE01000211.1, read on the forward strand.
AGAGGGCCTCAGGCAGATGGCCCGTGCGGCGGTGCTCGCCGGGGGAGCATCGACGCTGATCGTGCTCGGCACCGAACTGTCCGACCAGATTTCGGCCTGGTTCATGGACAGTGCGGTCGGCTCCGATCCGTCCCGCCTGGCCGAAGCGATGGTGTCGATCTACCTGTACTCCGGTCCGGCCGGTGTGGGCCTGCTGTTCCTGATCGGCATCATCGGCATGCTCGGCGGGTTGATGATGGCGTTCTTGATGCTGCTGCGCACCGGCATCCTCGTGCTCATGGCAGCGGCGCTGCCGATCGCGGGCGCGGCCGGAGGCACCAAGGTCGGCAGCCAGGCATACGAGAAGATGCTGGCCTGGACGATCGCGTTCCTGCTGGTCAAACCGGTCGGAGCGTTCGTGATCGGGGTCTCGGCGATCCTGTTCCTCGAGGCCACCCCGACCATCACCGACCCCGAGAACGGCGACGGGTTCATGGCCCTGTCCGGGGTCATCACCTTGTGCGCCGCGGCCCTGGTCCTGCCGTCCTTGATGCGGTTGATCGTCCCGAACATCGGCGCACTCGGTGGCGGCGGCAGCGGTCTGGCGGCCGCCGCGGGATTGGCGGGTGTGGTCGGTGCGGGCGCGAAAACCGCCGGGATGATCGCCAGCGGCGGTGCCAGTGGCGCAGTGTCCGGCGCAGCATTCACTGCGACGAAGCGAGGCGATGACGATGGTTCGCCTCCTGGGGGTGGGGCTCCTCCCTCCGGTGCCCCGGTCGGCTTCGGTGCCGCAGGTGCAAGCCCGGCGGGCAATCAGCAAGGAACTCCGCAGGGCAACACCTCGGGTGCCTCTGGTGGGGGAGCCGGTGGGCAACCCGGTGGCAATGCGACCGGAACCCCCAGCGAGGGATCGCCGGAGAACGCAGCCTCCGCTGCCCCTGTCGCATCGGGGGCCGGCCACCAATTCCACCGAGGGGGATTCGAGCAATGAGCGGCGAACCGACTTTCCATACCTACGGCAACTGGCGCCGACCCCGCGAAACGGGCCTGCTCGGTGCCACCTTCGGCACCTCGATCGCCGCGATCGCCGCCGCAGCCACCGTCATCATCGCGGGTCTGTTCTTCGGCCTGCGGGTGTCGTTGCTGCTGGCGATCCCGGTGATCGTGTGCTTCATCCCCCTGGTCATCTCCCGTGACGGGCGTTCCGGTTACGAAAGGGCACTGATGCGACTGCAGTTCTGGCGCGGCCGCCGTCGCGGTGAGCACACCTACGCCTCGGGCACGTTCTCCCGCGTTCCCGGCCGGGCGTACCGGCTGCCCGGGGTGCTCGCCGACACCGAGCTGTACGAGGGCATCGATTCGGACGGGCGCACCTTCGGGATGATCCACATGCCCAGCCGGGGTGCCTACACGGTCGTGTTCGACGCCTACCCGCAAGGTGCGGAGGCCGTCGATCAGGACGTGATCGACCACTACGTCGGCAACTGGGCGCAGTTCCTGTCCGCGGCGGGGGAGACCTCGGACATCCTCGCGGTGGTCACCACCGTCGAAACCCTGCCCGAGACCGGCATCGAGCTGTACGAGACGGTCCACCAGAACACCCGCGCCGATGCCCCGCAGCTGGCCCGCGACGCGGCCTACCAGCTCGCCACCGGGCTGACCACGGGCGGGATCCGTCTGGCTGCGCGGATCGCGCTCACCTTCGAGGCCAAGACCACCGAGCGCAGGCAGGACCCCTCCGAGCAGGCCGTCGAGCTCGGCCGCCGGCTGCCCGGCTTGACCGCGGCCGCGGCACGGTCCGGGGTGCCGTGCTCACCGATGGACGCCGACGAGATCATGGCGTTCGTGCGCCGCTCCTACGACCCGGCCTCGCTCGTCGACGTGGAGACCGGCCTGCACTCCGGCGACGGCACCGGATTGACCTGGGAGGACTGCGGTCCCCGCACCGCCCACGAAAGCCCGGACGGCGGCAAATACGTCCACGACGGCGCAGTCTCGGTGACCTGGGAGATGCGCGAGGCCCCCAAGGGCGCGGTGACCGAACGGGTGCTGGCGCGCCTGCTGGCGCCGAACGAGGCGGTGCCGCTCAAGCGGGTGTCGGTGCTCTACCGGCCGCATTCGGCCGGCGATGCCACCGACATCGCCGACCGCGACTACCGCAACGCGATGGCCGAGGCCCACGGCGGCTCGCTCAAGAACGGCTCGATCGCCTCGGCCAAGTCGCAGATCGAGGTCGCCGCCACCTCGCAAGCCCGCATGGAGCAGGCCCGCGGTGCGGGCATGGTGCGCTTCGGGGTGCTCATCACCGTCACCGAACCGGCCGGCAGCGCCGATGTGCCGAAGATCGACGCCCTCATCGAAGACCTCTCGCGCCAGAGCCGGCTGACGATCCGCCGCTCCTGGTGCTGGCAGGCCGCAGCGTTCGCGGCCTGCCTCGGTGTCGGGGTCCTCGCCCCCGACCACACCACCATTCCCAGCTTCCTCAGCAACTGACACGCAAAGGGCTATAGGCATGAGTGCACGCAACGCCACGAGATCGTCGCGGCTGCTCACAGCGGAGAAGATCGCCAAGACTCTGCTGCCGGACGACGAGCTCTCCCGCCTCGAAGAGCAGGCCGCCACCGCAACCGGACTCAAGAAGGCATGGAAGAAAAGCCTGGTCACCCGCCAGTACAGTCGCCGGGCGACGGTGGAGCGGTTGACCCGAATCAACACCGACGGCTTCGACCGACAGGTCGCCGATCTCGACGCCCGCGGATTCGACGGCCCCGGCGGGGGACGGATGTCCACGGTGATGCCCCCGGTCGAATACCGCGGCACGAGTGTGCAGGTCGCCGGGATCTACCCGTGGATCGTCGGCGCGAAGGCCCCGCTGCTGGGCACCCCGCTCGGCCGGCACCTGACCACCGGCGCCGCAGTCGGGTTCGATCCGCTCTACGCCTGGAAGATGAAGGCGATCACCGCCCCGTCGTGTTTCATCTGCGCCCTCAACGGCTTCGGCAAATCCACCCTGCTGCGCCGCATCGCCCTCGGCGACATCGCCCGCGGCACGCTCGTGCTCGTGCCCGGCGACGTCAAGCCGGACCTGCGGGTGCTCGCCGAGCAGGTCGGCGGGCAGGTCAGCGAGGTCGGCTACGGCACCGGCGCGATCAACCCGCTCGACCGCGGCCCGATCGGCGATGCGATCGTGAGGCTGCCCGCCGGCTCCCTGGAGCGGGAGAAGGCCGAGTTCGCACTGCACGCCCGCCAGCTCAACATGATCTGCGCGCTGCTCGAGATCGTCCGCCGCGGCCCGCTCAAGGACTTCGAGGAAACCCTGCTCGCCTCGGCGATCCGGCTGCTCTACGCACCGGGCTCGCAGTTCGACAACGACCACGCGGCCCGGATCGAGGACCTGCTGACGCTGATCTCGACCGGCCCCGAGGAGCTGAGGGACGACGCGGTGGCCGACACCGCCGAGGAATACCGCGGTCAGATCAAACCGCTGTTGCGCTCGCTGCGCGCGTTGGTCAAGGGCCGGTTCGGGGAGACCTTCAACCGGCACAGCACCGTGCGCATCGACCTCACCAAACCGATGGTCGATTTGGACATGTCCTCGGTGCCGCCGGGGGACGAATTGATGCGGGCTGCGGTGCTGCTCGCCGGATGGAACGAGGCGTTCGCGGCGGTGGAGGCGGCGCACATCCTGGCCGACAACCAGGTGCCCGGCGCGAAGTCGATCGCGGCCCACATCATCTTGGACGAGGTGTGGCAGGTGATCCAGACCGGCAGCTCGGCGGTGGCGCGCCTGGACGCGGTGCAGCGGTTGCAGCGGTCGATGGGCGTGGCGATGACGCTGGTCACCCACTCGCTCGCGGACTTCGAGAAGGTCGGCGCGCTGGGCATGATCGAACGCTCCCGCGCCCGGATCATCGGCCCGGTCCCCGAGGCCGAACTCGACCGCCTCGGTAAGTTCATGAAGTTCTCGCAGGCAGAACGCGCGATGGTCACCGGCTGGGCCAACGACACCACCTCCTCGGTGGACGAGAAGAAGACACTGCGCCAAGCCCGCCGCAAGGCGCTGGCCTCGGCTGACGGTGCTCCCGGCGTGGCGGACGGCACGCGCACCGCGGCCGGAGTCGGGCATTTTCTGCTCAAGCTCGGCGAGGGCGCGACACCCGGCACCCCGTTCAAGGTGTGGGTGCCCCAGGCGGAGAAGGACTCCGGGATTCACGACACCGATGCCCGTCTGCGGGCCGCCGACGAAGACCGGGGCACGGAGTTCGCAGCATGAGCCGGCGTGGCCGTCCCGGCACTCGCCGGTACACCCTGGTCGATGACCTCACCCGTGAGGCCGCGATCGAGGCGGTCCTTCAGCGCATGCAGGCCGGGGACAGCTTCACCGCCGCGACGCGAGCCGCCGCGGCGCAGCTGGATGTGGCCGAGACGACGGTGCGGGGCTGGGTCAACCGCTCCGGCCGTCGCCCGCGCCGCACCGAACGCGATGTCGCCGCGTTGGAAGCGGAGCTGGCGCTGGCGCAGGAGCTGAACCGGGCGTTGGCGCGCACGCACGGGGTCGTGGTCGAGGGTCTGAGTCTGCGGTGACAGGCAAGGGGGGCACCGGGCTGATCGCGCTGATCCTGGCGCTTACGCTCATTCCGTTCTTCCTGCTCCTCGTGCTGGTGATGGGAATTGCGGACGAGGAAGACCGCGAGAACGGCACGACCTGCCTCGGCCCCGGTTCGGGTGTGGGGTCGGGGGACCGGCTCGCCCCGAGGGGCTCGTTCCTCAAGCCGGTCGATCCCTCCGCGGTCACCCTCACCTCCAGGTTCGGTGAGCGGTGGGGGACCCAGCATCAGGGCATCGACCTGGCCGGCGCCGTCGGCACCCCCATCTATGCCTCGGCCGACGCGGTGGTGCGCCATGCCGGCCCCGCCAGCGGGTTCGGGCAGTGGGTGGTCCTCGACCATGTGCAGGGTGGGCAGTTGGTGTCCACCGTGTACGGACACATCGACACCTACACCGTCGAAGTCGGTGAGCAGGTCCGCGCCGGTCAGCAGATCGCCACCCTCGGCAACCGGGGCCAGTCGACCGGCCCGCACCTGCACTGGGAACTCTGGCCCGGCGGCTGGGGCACCGAAGCGGTGGATCCGCTGCCGTACTACGAAGCCGCCCCCGCCCCGGGACAGTCCTCGGCCGGGCCGACCACCCCGGTGCCGCCGGTCCCGTCCCAGGGGAATCTGGCGCAGCCGTTGCCGCCGTCGGCCGGCTCCGAGCAGGGCCTACAGGTCGATGCAAAAAAGGTCGCTCGCGCAGCCCACCTGACGTTCGGCGACCGGATCGCGGGTATCGGCGGGTGGCGCGCCGACGGCGGCTACGCCACCGACCACACCGAAGGCCGGGCCATCGATGTGATGATCCCGCACCACCGCTCCGGCGACGGGGTGGCCCTCGGGGACGAGATCACCGACTACATCCTGGCCAACGCGGATGCTTTCAATGTCGAATACGTGATCTGGCGGCAGACCTATTACCCCGTCGGGGGTGCCCCGAGCCTGATGGAGGACCGCGGCAGCGAAACCCAGAACCACTACGACCACGTGCACATCAGCGTCCGGGGTCAGGGCACCGACGAGAGGTTGGTGTCGTGGGGAGCGCTGCCCGGCGGCCGCGGCAACGCCACCGCCGCGGCCGCGGACTGCCTCGTCTCCGGTGAGGGACTGGGCGATCGGCTCGCCGACGGCACCGTGCCGGACGAGTTCGCGGTGTGGCTCGAGCGGGCCGGGTCGATCTGCCCGCAGATCACACCGTCGCTGCTCGCCGCCCAGCTCGCCGCCGAGAACGGCTTCCGCCACGGCACCGACGCTCCGGTGTCGGTGACCGGGGCGAGGGGACCGGCGCAATTCATGCCCGGCACGTGGGCGTCCTACGGCCAGGACTACGACGGCGACGGGACGGTCGATCCCAACAGCATCGGCGATGCGGTCATGGCCCAGGGCCACTACATGTGCACCATCGCCGCCACCGTCGACGGCGCGATCGCAGACGGGGTGGTCTCCGCACCGAACGGGCGCACCGAGCTGTACCTGGCCGGCTACAACGCCGGCGAAGGCGCGGTCCTGGCCTCCGGGGGCTTCCCGACCGGGCACACCGACTACGTGGTCCAGACCCGCCCCTACGCCGACACGATCATCGCCGCCGAACCGCAGTACCGGGCGATGAGCGACCAGTGAAAAGTGGTACGCCCGTGAGGATCACACGCATCACCGTCGCGGCGGTGTGCACCGCGGCCGCCGTCGCGTTGGCGGGCTGTGGCAGCGACACCCCCGACGGCCAGCACGTGCATGAGGGCAGCGACGACCACCAGGTGATCGAGTCGCTCTCGCCCCAGCAGACGGGCGCCGACCAGACCGCGATCACCGCCATGGGGATGATCCTGTCCTGGCAGCCCGCGATCGATGAGAGCAAGGCCGACGCGCTGCTCCGGGCGAAGGCGTATCTCGGCGGGGACCTGCTCGCCGTCGCCGAATCCGGCACCCGTGCCGAGGTGCGCCCGGATGCGGACTGGCAGCAGTGGGCGGCGTCGAAGGACGCGGTGGCCGCGACCTGTGTGCGGGCCGAGTCGACCCCGGCCGCACCGGCCGGGATGCGCACCCTCGTCATCGACGTGACCTGCACCCAGACGGTGCTGCACGCGAGCGGGCGCAGCACCCGCCTGACACCCCAGACCTGGCGCACCACCACCGTCCGCACCGACGACGGGTGGCGACTGACCGGCTACCGATACCAGCAGTAGAAGAGGCGCACGACCATGGCACAGACGCGACGCGACCGGCCCCGCACCTCCTCGGGCGCCGACGAGATGTTCCTCAAGGCACTTCCCGTCCTGGTGGTCGTGGCGTACCTGCCGACGATCGCCTACAACACCGGCGGGGGAAACCGCCCCACCTGGAATCCGATCGGCCTGCTGTTCGCTCTGGCACTGGGGGCGACGAGCTGGCCGGCCGGGGCAACCATCGTCCTCGGTGTCGAGCTGGTCCTGCTGGCGGTGGTCGCCGGGGCAGGCTGGTGGGCGCTGCGCCGGTTCGGGGTCCTCGAGACGCTCGAGGGCAAGCAGTTCGAAAAGCGCATCGATCGTCTCGCCCGCACGATGGTCGACCCGAAGGAGGTCGACGAGGCCGACCCGACGTACCTCGCCGCCTCCACCGACCGGCTCGCCCCCGCGATCCCGAAAAATCATCCCGGCTACCTCGGTATCCCCCTCGGTGACACCGTGGTCGGGGGTCGCACCGTGCGGATGACCTGGGAGTTCGTGGCGATCGCGTTCGCCGGCGCCCGGATGGGCAAATCCGCCGGCTTCGCGATCCCGGCGATCTGCCACGCCCCGGGAGCGGCGCTGGTGGCCTCGAACCGCGGCGATGTGTACTCGCACACCGTCGGTCTCCGCCGCCAGAGCGGGCGGGTATGGGTGTTCGACCTGCAAGGGGTGAGCACCGGTAACCGGCAGCAGCGCGCGAGTTTCTGGTTCAACCCGCTGCGCACGGTCACCGACCTGCCCTCCGCTGCGGCGGTGTGCGGCTACTTCATCTCCGCCGCCACCGACGCCGGTGCCCGGGTCGATGCCTACTTCGACGGCAACGCCCGGGACCTGTTCGCCTCCTACCTGCTCGCCGCCGCCCTGGCCGGCGGGGACATCCGACATGTGGTCGAGTGGCTGACCCACACCCAATCGCAGATCCCCCCGGCGGTGCTCGAGCAGTACGGCTACCCGGAACTCGCCCGTACGATGCGCGGCAAGCAGGCCGTCAACGCCAAGCAACGCGACGGCTTCTACGACATGGCCCGCCGCTTTTTGTCCCCGTTGGACGAACCTCGCTACGCCGACGCGGTCCTGCCGAACCGCCGGGTGGTCATCGGCACCGACACGAACGGCCAGGTCACCGTCACCCCCGGCCGCCGCGTTCACGACCTGCCGGAATTCCTCGCCGACGAGTTCGTCAAGCGCACCGACACGATGTACGCGATGTCGAAGGACGGGCCCGGCTCGTCCTCGGCGATCTCGAGTGCCCTGGTCGGCCAGATCCTCACCTGCGCCGAGGAATACTCCGAGCAGCAGCAATCGGAACGGATGCCGCTCCCGCTGACGGCGGTGCTCGACGAGGCCGCCAACATCTGCAAGCTCGAAGACCTGCCCCGCTGGTACTCACACTTCGGCGGCCGCGGCATCATCCTCATCACCTTCTTCCAGTCCCCCTCCCAAGGGGAGAAGGTCTGGGGCCGCGAAGCGTTCAAAGCCATGGTCGATGCGTGCAGCGTGATCTGGTACGGCGGCAACGTCGAAGACGACGCCTTCCTGTCCGGCCTGGTCGATGCCGTCGGCACCCACTACGTCGACACCGAATCCCGCAGTCGCCCCGCCGGCTTCTTCCCGGGCGGTCAGGCGAGCGTGTCGAGCAGCTGGCAGAAGGAAACCATCTTCGAAAAGCGGGACCTGCGAGCACTACCGAAAACCCGCGCCCTCGTCACGATCGGTGGCGCCACCCCGATCCTGGTCCGCAAAGCCTTCTGGGGCGACTTACCGTTCGCCGAGGCGATCCGCCAGTCCCAGCGCGAGAGCAACCAGCTCGCCGCAGCGGGGCAGAAAGCGCTGCCGGTCGGATACACCGACCAGCCCGAACCCGTGGCCACGGTGCTGCTGGACAAACACTGCGCAGGCGAGCCACCGACGGTCACCGGCCCCGAGCCCACCACCGAATCTCGCGCCCACGCGCTCTTCCACTCCGAATTTCTGACGAAGGACTGACATCATGGTTGCCCTCGACACCGCCGCATCCCAGGCGTGGGACACAAACAACGAAGCACCCGACAGCGACGCGTACGACGACACTGTCGCGCAGGACTACCAGGACGAGCCCGACGACACCGAGGAAGCGATCATCGAGCCGGCCTTCGCCAATGTCGTCGAGTTCGTCGAAGGGTTCTTCCTGCCGGTGATCCGCCGCCGCATCAGCGACAACGACGGCGGCATGTCCTGGGACCCGCGGTGGTGGGCCTACCCCGAGGTCCTCGCCCGACTGGCCGCACTGCACCAGGCATGGGAAGAAGCACGCGCCTCGGACTCGATGTCCGCCATGTCCTCCTGGTGGATACAGCACCTCGAACCCCACCTGCGGGTCATCCTCGACGGCGACACCGGACCGATGGCCAACGCCAAAGCCGACCGCAGCTTCATGGGCTGGCCGGCCATGCCCTCCGATCCCGTACCGCCAACGGTCCTCGACGCACTCTCGAGGCAGAACGAACGATGAGTGATGAGAGCAGGATCGAGCGTATGTCGTTCCTTCGTGCTGCATCTCATGGATACGGTCGATGCCGAACACAGCTGCCTCGCCGACGGCGAGGCCGTCAACGCGACAGGTCGGGCCCTGCCTCTCGTACAGGGCCGTCATCGGGAAGCTCCGGTCCCGCGCTGTTCGGCTCTCGGGTCCTTCGACTCAACATCTGCTTGATCGGGCGCGGATGCCCGAGGAGTGCAGCAGTGATGTCGGGTCCAGCCGTCGGCGGTGACATGGGTGTGGTGGCGCCTCCGTCGGGACGCACCGCAGCCGAACTCGACAGATAGTCCAGCCAGCTCTGAGCCCTGGCAAGGGACCGTTCCTTGTTTTCGGTGTAGGTCGGCGGCCAGTCGATGCCGCCGGCTATCCGGGCCTGGATGTCGGCGGCCGTGACGAGTTGTTCCGCTACAAGTGCCGCGACGAACTCGTAGTCCTTTTCTCTACCGGCGATCGTCTTGGCCACACACAGATCCACCGGGTCCAGACACAGCCCGGCCCGGCCGTACAGGCTGGATGCGTCGTCGTCGACAACGAAGTGGACGAGCCGATTGTCCCAGTTCGTCGGCAGGACCACGACGTCCTTGTGGATACCTTCGACGTAGAAACCGAAGGCAGTGTGGAAAGGGGAGTCCTCGCCGAGCCGGGCATCGAGCAACAGAAGTTTGTCCTCGACCGAGGGCGGGTCCGTGATCCCACTCAACGGCAGGATATCGACTTCACGGGACAGGAAGGTCGCAGGGGGCAGCTCATCGGTATCGAAGCTACCGAGGATTGATTGAGAGCCGAGGACGATCACACGAGGCTCGTCGAGATTGGCGCACGCAGCTTTGATCGCGCGACCGAGTTCTTCCCGATTCACCGTGTCGTGCCGGCTTTGAACCGGGTTCCGAACTCGGTGAGCACGCGTCGGCGTTCGTCCTCGCTGAGCAGCACCGACAGCGGGGACAGATTCCGCATCTCCCGGCTGGTGTCATCGTCCGACTCAACGATCTTGCGGATACCGTCGATATCGTTGTCGCGGACGATCCTGTCCCAGCGATCGATGTAGCGGTCCATCAGCGGACTGCGGTTGACCTGTCGGCGGATCGTCTGGAGGCTGCGGCGCACGGGTTCGGTGTCGATCGAGATGCCGCTGGTCACGATCTTGTCCAGGACCGCGGACTGCACGAGCTGTTGACGCAGGGTCTTCGGCGTGACGACGCTCATCTGTCCCACCCCTACTCTGACTTCCCACACTCGGCCCTGGCCCTTCCCATGATAGGTGGACTGTACAGCCGTTTCATGTCCACCTCGGTGTGCCGAAGCAGGTCTGAGCTCCCCGCCGCCACAGGACACCGGAGCGTCCTTTCTCCGAATAGGAGCGCACATGGACTCCAACGCGCGCGAAGGCGAAGCCGTGGCCATTCTGGAGAGCGAGATGCTCAGACTCGTAGCGGCCACTTCCTCTACAGATTGATGGCACTCGCTGAGCGATCCAATCAGGCTCGCGCAGTCCTGCCCTCGGTTCCGGATCTGCCCGGCACGGCATAGCCATCACGATCAGCAACTGAGTGTTGCTTCCTGGCTGTGTTCGATACCCATCGCGGGAACAAACGCGGCCTCGTTGGTGTGGTCGGGTCGGCGTTCGATGTTGAGCATCTCGGCCACCGACCGGGGGTGACTGCTCATCGCAGCACCGATCGCATCGAGCAGTTCCTGACTGAGCTGGTTCAGGTTGACCGGAGACAGGGGAGGGGCGACTTCGTCGTCACCGTTGATCGGGCCGACCGCGGTGGCCAGACCCCGGCCGGCGGACTCGAGCACCGCCCCGATCCTGCCCAGATCCCCACGGTCCGTGGGTGCGGGCGCTTCGACCCGTTCGAGCTGGTCGGACACATCCGCTTCGTGGCCGTCGACCACCGGTTCGGTGCGTGCATCGGGGCCGCCGGGCGCGAGCGAACCGTCCGCGTCCTTGTCGAAGTTCATCTCTACGGTGTCGGCGTCGGCAGCGCGGGCGAAGGCTTCGGCCACTGAGGCCGGCACGTCCGCGGTGGGTTCGACCACCTCGAGGTGCTGGGCGGACAGGTCGGCGAGCTTGTCGAACGACGGCACACTCTTGGCCGCGACGTAGCTCAACGCGACCGCCGCAGCGGCGTCGAAGACACGCTTGTCGGCGTCCCGGTCGGCAGCCTGTCGCTCGGCAATGAGCCGGTCGATCTCGTCCGGGCGCATCTGCACCTGCACGTACCGCTGCTGTTCTTGCCGGTACTGCTGTGCTCGCAGCGCTTCGAGTCGCGCAGCATTCTCCTGCGCCAACCGCTCCCACCTGCGGGTGTTCTGCGCCTGCGCGCCCAGGTGTCGAGTGGTCGCTGCCGCTGCCAGAACCTGGATGGAGGTCTGCTGCGCGGGCTGTCCACGGAACGCACCGAGAACGTCGCGCATCGACTTCGGTGTGGGTGCCGGCCGGCCCTGAGCGCGTCGATTCTCCGCTGCACGGAGAAAACCCACGAGGTCGACAACGTCCTGGGTGGCCTGCGCCCTGGCCGGCCTGCGCTGCGGCACCGCCGGCACACCGGCCGGAGCCACGGTCTCCGAGAACGGCGGAATCGAGGCGTCGGTGGGGTGGGCCGACCGTCCGCGGTTGCGCAGAAACCGTCGCTTCTGGTCGTTGTCCGCCATCGTCCTTCTCCTTGTGCCATTCGGGGTCGGGGGTCGTAGCCGGCGGGCTTACAGTTCCCGTTCTGGACCGTTGTCGTGTTCGAGCGGGTCGCGGTCGATAGGGGCGTTCGCTGCCGAGGCCGCCTGTGTCCGTCGCGGCTCGTGGCCGCCGGTGAAGTCGGTTCCGCCGGCGTTGCGGCGGGCGAGTTCGGCGTCGATCTGGCCGAGGATGGTGCGTTCGGCGGTGATCGATTCTTCGAGTCGGGTGATGCGGTCGGTGATCCGGCCGAGGGCCCGCTCGTCGGTGGCGCGGGCGCGGGCCTTGGCAGCTTCGGCAGCCCGGTAGTGCTGGGCGCCGCGTTCGATCACGGCCCAGCGACGCTCGAGTGGTGCCACCTGTTCGGCTGCGGCCACGGCGGCGCGAGCGGCATCGATCTGCTGTTCGGTGGCCTGCGGGGAACGGGTCAGGGCGTCGAGGCGGGCGCGGGCATCGCGCACCGCCGCGATGTTGCGTTCGTCGATCTCGACCTGCGCCAGGGACCGTTCGACGGCTCCGAGAGCGGACGCCTCGCCTCGTGCCCGGTCGAGCTCGTCCTTGGCCAGCGACAGCAGCATCGCGTCTTCGGTGAGCCGGCCTTGGCTGAGCGCCCGTGCCGAATGCAGTTCGGCGTCGGTGTAGCGGGCGTACGGGCCGACCACCTCGTCGATGGTGTGTTCGGGTCGGTGCAACCGTTCGATGGTCGCGGTGAGGGCTGTCTTCCGGGCTTCGCGGATGTGTGCCATCGGGTCGTTCTCGTCGTCGGGTGCGTGGGCGAGCACCCGCGAGATCGCGATCTCCCGCACCGTGGACTCCCACAGGCGCACCCGACGGGGGTCCGTTCCCCGCTGGCCGACGGCGACGATCCACGGGGCGCTGCGTTCGAGTGCGGTGGTGGTGTAGGAGTCGATGAACGCGTGCATCTGCTGCTCGCACGAGCGGGCGTAGGCGGCGAGGATCGGATCCGCTTCGGCCGCGGCCTCGGTCAACGCGGGCACGCGGTAGGCGGCCACCGCGTCGGTGCGGCGGCGTGGCAGCTGCGCTGCGTCCTCGGCATCGATGCGCTCTTTCAGGGCGCGGGCGATGACCCGGCCGGGGGAGTTGCGGTCGGTGTCGATCCGGCCGGCCTTGCCTTCGGCGCTCATCACCGACGCTGCCTGGCGCAGCAGGGCCTCGGTGTCCCAGCCGAAGGTTTCCGACTGGGCGACGGAGGTGACGATCTGATCCCATCCGCCGAGGCTGTGCACCCAGCCGAACTGCTCGTCGGTGAGGATCCGGCTGAGCAGCTGCTCGGTGTAGTCCTCGTACAGCTCCCCGAGGGCCAACATGTAGCTGTTGGTGATCGTCGACCAGGACGCGGCCTTGCGCTGTTCGTCTTCGATCATCTGATGCACGGTGCGCTGCGAGCCGTCGCGGGCGATGATCTTCGCCAGCAGACCCATCGCGCCGGGATGCTCGTCGGGGTGATGTTCGAAATCCCAGTCGGGCAGCTCGTCGTGCGCGGCATAGACGATGTTGGTGTTCTTGCCGCGGCTGAGCGCCACGTACAGCGACTGCCGGTCCATGTTCGCCCCGGCGAGCACGTGGCAGCTTCCCACCGTCATGCCCTGCGAGCGGTGCACCGTGGTCGCGTACCCGAGTTGCACGTTGTCGGTGATGTAGTCGGCGGCGACGGTGACCTGGCCGCCGCTGATGTTGTTGCGCAGCCGCAGCGAGCCGTCGGTGCCGATTGCGGCCACGGTCCACAAATCGCCGTTCTTCACCCGACCGGCCTTCTTGCCGTCGGAGTCCTTCACGACGTACTTGGAATTGTTCTTCCGTGTGACCACCACGTCCCCGACCGCGGCCTCGAGACCGTCGGCCAGGACGATGCCGGGGCCGGTGACGGTGCCATTGGCGCGGTAGTAGGCGGCGGCCTTCTCGTTGAGCTGGCGCACCAGATCGTTGGTCGGGGCGACCATCAACGCAACCTGCCCGGCCTCGACATCGGCGACGTAGGCGGCGAAGACCAGATCGGCCAACTCGTGCGCCATGCCCTGCCGGATGCGATTGTTCTCGTCGTACCACTCGAGCACCGACACATCGCCCGTGCGCAACCGCAGGCTCGCCTCGGCCTCGCCGTCGGTGGCGAACCGGTGGACCTTGCGCAGGAACGGGGCATTGGTGCGATCGGCCAGATCCCGCAACACACCACCGGCTTCGACGGAGGCGAGCTGCTGCGGATCACCCAACAAACGCACCACCGCCCCGGCCTCGGTGGCGATGCGCGTCAGGTCCGCCAGGTCGCGGGCCGAGGCCATGCCCGCCTCGTCCACCAGCAGAAGATCACCCCTGCCGATGCCGGTCGGGATGCCGACACGGTGGCGGGTGAGCACATCGGCGATGGTGCGTCCCTCCACCGCAATCTCCTCCCCGAGCACCTCGGCGGCCCGGGCCGACGGCCCCAGGGCGATGACGTTGCCGTTGACCGCTTCCCAGGCCCGGGCGATCACGGTGGCCGCGGTGGTCTTGCCGGCACCGGCCGCACCGACCGCCACGGCCACACGCGTGCGGGCGGTGAGGAAGTGCGTGATCAGCGCGAGCTGATCGGCACCGAGCTCGTGCCCGTTCGCCTGCTCGATCCGGCGCAACGTGCGGCGGATGATCCGCTCGGCCACGGTGTGCACGTCGCCGATGTCGGCCTGCCGGCGCATGAAGTCCTCGGCGTCGAGAACCGACTGAGCGGTGTAGCGCATCTGCGCGCGATCGACCAGCAGACTGCGCCGCCGCCCCCGCTCGACGCGGTCGCTGATCCGCTCGGGCAGGTGGTATTCCTCGACGTCGACGGGCAGGCAGTAGTCGCGCAGGGCGAGTTCGAGCGCGTCATCGTGAATGACGTGCAGCTGCTCGTCATCGGCGAAACTGAACTCTCGCAGTCGCCTCTCGATCTCGGCGGTCACCGAGAACACCGTCCACGACCCGACCTTGTGCGAGAGCGTGTCGACGACCTCGTTCACCAGAATCGGCACCTGCTCGGGTGCCAGTTTCGGGCGGCGATCACGCGCACTGCGGACGGAGTCGACCAGCTCTGCGGGATTGTTCCCGGCGAGAATCGCCTCGGCCCGCTCACGCCATTCGGCCCGCAACTCGGCCAGGGAGCGGGGGGGATTCTTGGCGTTGCGGGTGTCGAGGGTGGCCTGTTGCGCGTGGGCGTACTGCACCTTCTTCGGCGGATTCTTGCCGTAGCGGGTCTTGTACTCGCGGGCCAGCTCTTCCTGGCGTGCCTCGATCGCCGCCCGGCGGGAGAACTCCTCGATGAGTGACAGAGGGATGCCGTCTACCTCGTAGACCGGTTGCTTGCCGACCGGCGTATCCGCTCTCGGGGCAAAGGTGACCCCGAGCTTGCGGGCCACCAGATCGGCCACCCGGGTGTTGTACTTCTCCGACGCCGCGACGTTCGCCTTGTAGAGAACCGAGCCGTCGATGGTGGTCCAGCGGCCCTCGGCATAGACACGATTGAGCACCGCGCTGTGGGTGTGCAGGTTCGGGTCCGCAGCGCGATTGTCGAAGTGATCGAACCGGGCGATCAACAGCCCTTCGGCCTTGATCTTGCGCTCGCCGCCCTTACCGCGGCGGGTGTAGATCACCTGATCTTCGATCCAGGCCAATGCTTCGTCCACGGCCTGCCTGTGCGCTTCTTCGACCGCGGCCTTGACCTTCTCGTCCCCGAGACCCCACAGCAACGAGATCGACTTCATCGGGGTGAACACCAGGTCGTAGCCGGCCACCGGCTGACGGGCCTTGTTGTACTGCTCGGCGACGAACGTCCAGATCTCGTCGTCACCGAGCAGGTCGGCGCGCTCACCGTTCGAGCGCTGCAGGTGCTTGCGGGCGGTGGCGAACTGGATCGCCTTCTTGGTCTCTGCATCCGGGTACTCGCCGTGCCGACCCTTGTACGCGCTGCACAGGTCCTCGACGTCGTTGACGTACTCCTGGCTGTTCTCGAACCACGAAAACGCCCGCCCGAGAGCGGTGCTTGCGGACCAGTCGAGGCGTTCTTGCAGGGGCGACCCCTTCCCCGGGCGGGTCGCGAAAGCATTTGGGGTACGGGCGGCGCCGAACACCGAACGCATCGCATCCTCGGTGACTTCGGTGCCGACCTCGACACCGACCTTCTTTGCCAACTTGCCGCACCACACCCCCGGTGGGGTGCCCTTGGCGACGTAATAGTCGACCGCATCCGCCTTGCGGGTCTCGGTCGCATCCCCAGCCGCGACATGCTTGGTCAGATAGACATAGCCGTCCCCCGCTTGGAGCTTGTGGACGGTCATCACGGGAGGTGATCATGCCACGTGGCAGCTTTAGTGCATGAGGTGTGTAGAAGTTTTGGGGCTGACCACAGGTCAGCCCCAACGTGCCCAGAACCTCGACGGTTCTGGGCACGTGACGGGACTGCCGACGGGGGCAATAGGGGAGGGGTCCGGCGGGAAGAGAGACCAGAGTTGTGAATTGACACGACGACACAGCTGCCGAGTGTGAAGCCGTCCGGAACCGCGGCGAGCCGATACACTCCCGGGCCATGGCCACGTCTTCGAAGGCGGCAGCGCGCCGCTCCCTGCGCCCGCACACCACCCCGAACGTGCGCGAGAACCTCCGGCGCGAGAAAGAGCGGTTCCTCGCACGCCAGGCCGAACTCGAATCGTTGGCAACTCCAATCCATGACGCGGCGGCGCAACTGGCGAAGCTCGACGCGGTGGTCGAATCACGCTCTGCGGCACCGCAGCGCAAGATCGAGCAGCTGGAGAAGGCACGAGATCGCCGCATCCAGAAAATCCAAGCGGAGTACGCCGCCAAGATCGAGGCGGTGCAGGCCGAAGCAGAGTCGGCCGGCGCGCACCTGACGCCGGAAGAGCAGGGGCAGGAGTCGTCGCTGCTGCGCAGGTACGCACTCGCGATCGTGGAGTTCAGCGAGAACGCGTCGGCCGCCGAACTTGCGCCGCTGCTCGGCGTCAGCCAGCGGGAGGCGAAGATGATCATCGAGCAGGCGAAGGACGACCTGGATGGCTCCGGCACTGCCGCCTCGCCCGCCACGGCCGCGCCGGCCCCGGCGCCTGTTGCCGACGACACGCAGCCGGTGACCGCGGCGTCATGACGTTGCGCCTGTCATGAGCGCCCCGGCGAGCCGTCGCTCGACTTCGGGTTCCCGGATGCCGAGGTCGGGTACGTCGCTCCAGAGCCGTCGGATCAACCGCGGCGGGTGCGGGTGGTGGACAACTCGTTGCAGTCGTCGACGGCGAACGTCGCAGCGTTCTGGGCGAAGGTCGTCAAGTCACCGACGTACTGGTACTGGGTCGGTGCGATCGGTGCGCCCGGGGGGTACGGACTTTTCAACTTCCAACGCGCGAATCGGCAACGAACGCTGCTGGTGCATCGCTTCTCGGTGGAGCTGATGCACGGACCTCTCGAGCCGAACGTGGTGTGCGAGCACAAGTGCAACGCGCCGTGGTGCGTGCGTGCGGGACACGATCACCACGTGCAGTGCACACAGCGAGAACGTGCGCTACGCGATCGTCCTCGGAAGGCTGTCTCGGGGCATTCGCTGCTCGACCAACAGAGACGCTCGCGGTACGAGCGGTCCCTGGCGATCGGTGACGCGCTGCGGGGCAGGTACGGCCAGGAGGCGTACGAGAAGGAGGCACTGCTGTGCGCCGAGACCGATCCCGGTGACGGGCAGGGCACTTCGCTTCGACGGCCGGTCGCCTCGGCAGGCCGCTCACGATCGATGGTTCACTGGTGGTCGTGGCGACCTCAGACGATGCCCGCCGGCGCGCCGAACAGCTGATGGCCGCGTTGCCCCCGCAGCAACACCAGGCGATGGTGGACGCGATCCGCGCCGACGGTGCGGCGGCGTGGCTCGACGACATGCTGGGCACCCCGGACCCTGTGGTCGGTGAGGCACCGGCCCGCCTTCGCGGCTTCCGGGTCCGGCTCGATCTGGTCGGTGCCAAGCCGCCGGTGTGGCGGCGCCTCGAGCTGCCCGGCGATCTGACCCTCGACCGGGTGCACGTGGTGATCCAGGCCGCGATGGGGTGGCTCGACGGCCACCTGCACCGCTTCCGCACCGGGAGCGATCCCCGGTCCCCGCACTTCGTCACCGCGTTCGACGTCGAGGACGGCGACGACGGCGTGCTCGAATCGACGGTCCGGCTCGATCAGCTGCTGACCGGCACCGGGGATCGCCTGTGGTACGAATACGACTTCGGTGACGGCTGGGACCACGTGCTTGCGGTGGAGGCGGTCCTCGACGAACCGCCCACCGCGGTGCGCTGTACTGCCGGTCGGATGGCCTGTCCGCCCGAGGATTGCGGGGGCATGTGGGGGTACGCGGAGCTGGCGGCGTGGGTGCGGGGCGGGTGCGACCCGTCGTCGGTCCCGCCGCCGTTCGACGACCTCGACCACGCTCGCGGCTGGCTGCCACTGGGCTGGCATCCCGACCGGTTCGATCCCGCCGACGCCACCGCCGCTGTTGCGGCGGCGATGGCCGCGCCGGTGCCGGTGGCCGAGGAGCTGGCGGCGCTGCGCGCCCACCTCGAACGCCACGGCGACCCGACGCTGACGCAGCTGTTGGCACGCTCGGCCGCGCACCCGGTGGTCGAGGTGGGCGAGGCCGACGCCGCACACCTGCTCGAGCCGTATCGCGTGCTGCTCGACCTGATCGGCGACGGGGTGCGGCTGACCAGCGCCGGCTACCTCCCGCCGACACTGGTCGAGCACCTCGCCGACCGGACCGGTCTGACCGGATGGTGGATCGGCAAGGCGAACCGCGAGGACCTGACCTGGCCGCTCGCCCAGCTGCGCACCAGCGCGCGAGCACTCGGTCTGCTCCGTGTCCGACACGGTCGGCTGACACCGACCACGCTCGCCCGTCGACACCGGGACCGGCCCCTGGCGCTGTGGCAGCACATCGTGTCCCGGCTGCCGGTGGGCAGGACCGAGTTCGACCGGCACGCCGGCTGGTCGGCCCTGGCGGTCGTCGCCAGCGGCCTCCCGGCCGAACACTGGCACACCGAGATCCGCGCTGTGCTGCTGGCACTGGGGTGGCGCGTCGACGGCCGCCCGTCGCTCGCTCCGGCCGTCGCCAGCCCCACCCTCGACGTCCTCGAACTTCTCGCGGGCACCACCCGCCACGGCCGACTCACCGGTCCCCGTCCCGCGGTCGCTGCCACCGCCCGCACGGTGATCGGCCCCTGACCCCCAGGACACCGTCCACGGATGGGCTTATCGGTACGGCCGGGTCACGCGTGCCGCAGGGGTGCGCACCAGCGTCGTCCCCGTGGTGAGCAGTGGCCGCCACCCTCCCCCTGCACAAGCTAAAACATTGATTGCCGCATATACTTGTATGTGCTGGTAGACGACAAAAGGGCGGAGGAGATGGACGCGGCATCCCATGCCCTCTCGGACGCCCTGCACCTGCTGCGGCGCACCGATACCCGCATCGTGGCGGGCTCGTTGGACGGTCTGGACCTGGTCCTCCCCGACGGCCGTGAGGTCGCCGCGCACGTCACGGTGCAGCCGCGACCCCCCACCCCACACCTCCTCGCGAAGCTCCGCAGCAAGCATCCCGAGTCCCGCCTGCTGGTGGTGACCCCCCGCACCACCGCGCACCTGCGGGCTCTCGCCCACGACGGCGCGGTCGATGTGATCGCACCCGACGAAGAGCTGCTCATCGTCCTCGGCACCCGCTACGACGTACCGGCCCCCGCACCGGCGCCGACCCCGCCCGTCCGCCCCGGCCGCGGCCGCAAACCGTGGATCCGATGGGCGACCGAGCGGGCGCTGCTGCTGGCCGAGCACCCGATAACCCAGCCGAACCTGGCCGCCGCCCTCAAGGTCACCCAGCAGGCCGTCTCCCTGGCGGTGCGGCAGAGCCGGCACCTGCACCGCAGATCCGGCGGATGGATCGCCGAGCCCCGCAGCGAACTGCTCGACGAGCACCTGACCGAATATCCCGGCCCCGGCGGCGCCTCGACGTACTGGTACGGGCTCGATCCGGTGCTCCGGCAGGCCACCGACGCGGCCCGATTCTGTTCGGAGATCGGCGTTCCTGTGCTGCAGAGCGGCGACGTGGCCGCCGATGTGTACGCGCCGTGGCGGCTGCCGACCCGGGCGGTGCTCTACGTCCCGCAGTTCCTCGACTTCACCGCGGCCGGGTTCACTCCCGCGACCGCCGGCGCACACACCCTCGAGGTGATCGTCCCCGCCGATCCGACGCTGTGGCGCACCGCCCGTATGGTGTCCGACGCGCCGGTGATCCTGGTCGATCCGGTGATCGCGACGCACGATGTGCTACGCAGCTCCGGACCCGACGCCCGCGATGCCGCCGGGCACCTGCGCAGAGCGATCGAGGAGGGCACCTTCCGTGGCTGAGGTACACCTCCTCGCAGCGTCGAACGCCGCCGATCGGGGCCTGCGCGCGTTGGCGGATCTCGCCGCCGCCGCCCACGGCAGCAACTACCGGGTCATCGGCGGGCACATGGTGCACCTTCTCGGCCGGGTCTACCCCACCGCCGAACAGAGTGCCCGCGTCACCGCCGACGCCGATGCCGGCATGGACCCCGTGGTCGCCGCCGGCGCCGACCTGCACGAAGCCCTCGTGCGACGCGGGTACCGCCGCGTGCGGGGCAACCACTACGAAGCATCCTCGGGCTCCGAGGGAACCCTGGCCGTCGACCTGCTGGTGCCCAGCACCAGCGGCCGACGGTGGGAGAGGGTCGAGCACGACGGTCGCGGTTTCGATGCCATACCCGGGCTGCATTTGGCCCTGTCGTCCGAGCCGCTCGAGGTGCGGGTCCATGCGCGCTTGACCACCGACGACACGGTGGTCTTCGACGTGCCGGTCCCCGACGTCGAGGCGGCCGTCGTCCTCAAGGCGCTCGCCTGGCGCTCTCGCCTCGCCGCGAAGGACGTCGGGGACCTGTGTGCACTGATGACGATCGTGTTCGAGCACCGCAACGACCTGGCCGGGTGGAAGCTCGACACCGTCCGGAAAGGCGCGCGAGGCGACGCCGCTCGCGCGCTCTACGATCTCGTCGCGATGATCGAGCGGCACCAGCAGATCGAGGGACTGACGATGGTGCCGGCCCGGCTCGCCGCCCTGATCCGGCGCTACGTCGCCGATCCGGCCACACCACCGGCGCCCGGCTCCCTCGGCCCATACGGATCGAACACCTAAGTCATCCAGTAGGATTCGAACACGCCCGAAGGACGTAACAGACGACTCGCCCCCTTGTCTGCGGCGTCGACAGCCCCTCCTCGGCGGGCGACATCGATCCTGGGCGACGGTGCACCGAACCCCGACCACGGCCACCGGCGGGGTTCCGGCCTCGAGCTGGACCACTGAATTCCGTGCACCTCGATCAGAAGCCGAGGCCACGGCCTTGCTGGTGGGTGCGACCGGGTTCGGTGACGACGGCGTTCGTGGGGTCTCCATCAGGTGAGGGTGCGCTGTCGACCATCGCTCGTGGTGATCGGGGGTGGCCGAGGGTCGCGGCGGCAAGGGCGCGCAGATCGACGCCGTGGTCGATGATCGGACCGACGGGCAGCGGGTCGCCGGCGTCGATGATCGCCATGTCGAGTACTTCGCGCATCAGGCGGGTGTCGCCGGTCTGCATGTACTCGAAGCGCCCCCAGACGAATTGCTCGCGGAGGTCTCCGAGCAGAGGGTTGTGGGTGAGGTCGGCTTTCTTGACGGCGATGAAGCGGTCGGTGTGAAGGGTGTAGCCGGCCTCGGTGCACAGCTGCCGGAAGAACGCGAATTGGCTTCGGGTGTTGCCCTCGCGAAAGCTGTGAACGTGATTGATCCGCACCCACACTTTCGTCAGCTCGTCGAGGAACTGTTCTCGTCCGAGTCCGCGGAGGTTGTCCTTGGCGGCGATGCGATCGAGAACCAGGGCGCTGGCCTCGGGGACGTCGCGGGCCTTGAAGTACGAATGCGGGATCTCGGTGACCCGGCGCTGACCGTTGCGCACGGCCGCGACGTCCGGCCCCATCTTGACCATCGGCCAGTCCCGTGGTGCGGTGCGCAGTTGCCCGGCCCAGGGGTAGACGTCCTGGAACAGGTGGTGATGGATGCGTTGGAAGTGTGGCAGGTCGAACCGGCCGGGGATCGGATCGTCGGCCAGCTCCTGCATGCGCATGTAGCTGATGACGCCTTCGGTGCGGTGCAGCAGGTCGGCGTCGGGGATGCCGTGCGGCCATTTGTCCGATCGCAGGACCAGGCTTTTCATCACGGCGCGGCTGGTGTCGGGCATTCCGTCCGGGTGCCAGTCGACCGTGTCGGGGATGAAGTAGTCGAGCCATTCGCGGGAGTAGCGCGGGGCCATGTCAGTCGATCTCGTAGCCGGCTTCGCGAGCCATGATCTTGGTGACTTCGTCGATGGTCGTGGTGCCTTGGATCAGTTCGACCAGCAGTTCCTTGTCGGCGTCGCTCATCTCGCGGCCTTCGATGGCCATGATCGGTTCCATCGCGGCGACGGCGGCGCGGGCTTCGGCTTCGGTCTTGCGTGGTGTCACAGGTTCCCCCTGGTCGGTGGTGTGGTGGGGCAGGACCGTCGGGTCCTGCCCCACCGGTGGTGTCGAGGCTGGAGACGCGGTCAGACGGCGCGGCCGTCTTCCTCGTATCCACCTCCGTATTCGGCTTCGTACTGCCGTGTCGGGTCGATGTGCTGCTGCTGTTGCGGCCGCGTGCCGTGGGGATTGAACTTGTGCAGTGGGCGAACGTCGCCTGCGGCACGCAATCCGTGGGCGAGCGTGTCATCGAGCTCGAAGGTGCCGGTGGCGGCGCTGATCGTCTCGGTCGGCTCCACGATCGCGTCGGCGGGTTCGACCACCGCGGCGGTCGGTTCCACCGTCGTGGGGGACGCGGCGTTGTCGCGGCGTTCGCGGCGGTCGATGCCGACCTGGTGAATCGCCTCGCGGGGGATCTGCCGGTCGGCGGCGAACTGTTCGACCACGCGGATGCCGAGGCTGAATGCCTCGCCTCGGGTGTTGACCGCGTCGCGGTCGAGCGCGCCGTCCCCGTCCCAGGCTTCGAGGTGCCATTGCCGATCGTCCCAGTACACCCGGGCACCGGGCCGGCCGGTGCCGGTGTCGAAGCCGTACTGCCAGAGCGCTTCGGTCTCGTCGAGAGCCACCCACGGGTCGGCCTTGCGGTTCGCGTCGCGCTGCTCGGCGCCGTCGAGCCATTCCTGCCGGGCGGCGGCCATGCGGGCCGGGACCGAGGCGATGAGGTCTTCTTTGCTCATGCTGTGTTCTGCGGCCCAGGCATCGGTGGGGTTCAGGTCGAGGGTCCACTGCGGGTACTGCCCGTCCGCGGCCCGGCGCTCGCGTTCTTCGCGGGCTCGGCGCAGTGCGTCGGGGGAGTTCTCGCGGGCGTTGACCTCGAGCCGCAGCTCTTCGGCCCGCAGTTTCGCGGCCTCGAGTTCGGCCGTGGCGGTGAACTCGAGTTCCGGTTCGGCCTCGGCGTCGGCGAGCCGGCCCCGGTTGTGTTCGATCCGCGCTTCGATGACCGGCAGCTGTCGGGTGGCCTTCTCGGCGAGATTGCGGAGGGTGGTCAGCATCCCCTGCGCCCCACTGGTTTTCTCGACCGCGTTGAGGAACCGGTCGCGGTCGTACCAGGCGATCTCCTCGCCAACGGAGATGTAGAACTGGCCGAGGACCTGGGTGTAGCCGAGTTCGAGGGGCACGCCGCCTATGGCCCCGAAGACCACCTCGTCGTTGCTGCGGGTCACCTCCTCCTCGAGTCGGATCAACGAGCTTCGCAGCGCGTCGGCCAGGTCGGCGGTTTCCGAGTCGGGGATCGCGGCGTGGGGGAAGTTCCAGATCTTCGTGGCGCGGTCGTCGATGCTGTTCCAGGCGGCGAGCTTGTCGACCGTGGCGCGGACGTCGGGCAGCCGGGTCTCGTCGGTGGTGATGGACTTGCTCAAGGCCCGGATCGCGGCGCTGCGGGCGGCGTTGGCGCCCTGGACGGCGTCGCGGCGGGCTTCGAGTTCGGCGACTTGCTGGTCGGCTTCGACCTGTTGGACGAAGACCGGATCGCCGGTGGCGGCGGCCTTGCTCTGTGCCCATGAGACGGTCAGGTCGCCGCCGAGGTCTTCCATCGTGGGGGGCACGTCGGCCTTGCGGATCATGGCGACGAAGTTCGATTTGCGGGCCACGTACTGGTACATCATCGCGTCGTAGGAGCGGCGGGCCACGAGGTTGACCACGCTGACGGTCTCGTGGACGTTGCCCTGGCGGATGATGCGGCCGAGGCGTTGTTTGAACCATCCCGGGTCTCATGCACACACTGTCATTTGTGTGCGACCGGTTGATCGGCACCGTGTTCAGCGTAGTACTTGGCTTCGTACTCGGCCGGTGGGATCCGCCCGAGACGATGCATGAGCCGGCCGGTGTTATACCAATGCACCCACGCCGAGGTGGCCTCCTCGACGTCACCGATGGTGCGCAGCGGCCCCTTGCGGAACGGGGAATCATCGGCGACGCACTCGGCCTTGTAGAGCCCGATCGTCGTCTCCGCGAGGGCGTTGTCGTAGGCGTCACCTACCGACCCGATCGACGGCCGAAGTCCTTGCAGGAACAGGGTTTCCCCGAAGCGCAGAGCCGTATATTGAGAGCCCGCATCCGAGTGGTGAATAGTCCTCTCGCGCAACGGATTGCCTTGCATCGACCGCAGCATGCAGGCCTGATTCACCGCCCGCTCTACGAACGCGGTTTCCTTCGACGTCGACACCTCCCAACCGACGATCGTGCCGGCGAACGCATCGATCACGAACGCGGTGTACGCGAAGCAGGGCACCATCCGCACGTACGTGAAGTCGGCGACATAGAGCGCATCGGGCCGGTCGACCCGGAAGTTCCGGTCGACCAGGTCCGGTGGCCGCGGCGCCGACGGCTCCGCGATCGTGGTGCGGACCCTCTTCGCCCGGGTGGCGCCGCGCCACCCGCCCACGCGCATCAGCCGCTCCACGGTGCAGCGGGCCACCTCGATGCCCTGACGCCGCAGGTGGGCCCACATCTTCAGCGAGCCGTACAACGACTCCGGTTTGCGTCTGCCGTACTCGTCCCGCTCGACGTAGTACGAGGCCAGCACCGCGGTGATGGTGGCGTCCCACAAGGCGCGCTTCGACAGCGGGCGCGCCAGCCAGGCGTAGAAGGTTCTCGGGGCGATCGTGCACCCGTGCTCGGTGAGCACGCGGCAGATCGGTACGACCCCGAACTGATCGCGGTGTTCGGCGATGAATCGGCAGATCACTTGCGTGGCGGGTCGCACTCCCGCGCGAAGAAAGATGTTGCGGCTTTGAGTATTTCGATGGTCTTTTCGAGCTCGGCGTTCTTCCGGCGCAATGCCCGCAGTTCGATCTCCGCCTCGGACGCCGACGCGGCATGGGTGCCGTCACCCGCCGCTTCGGCCTTGCGGACCCACACCCGTACGGTCTCCGTCTTCAGTGACATCCGTTCGGCGATTGTGCGGATCGCCTCGTACTCCGAGGCGTAGTCACCACGGTGCTCGAGGACCAGGCGCACGGCCTTCTCCCGTACCTCGGCTGGATAGACATTCGGCATAAGGTTCACCTTCCCAAGAAAGAAGGTGTGCATCAAACCCGGGACGATTCAGTTCCATGTCGGCGGCGGTCCACGCCGGGTCGAGGTTGATCATCTGCTTGAGTGCCCGTTGGACGTTCAGGCCGGTGCCGCCCTTCTTGGTGGAGGTGAGCAGCACCCGGATTCGCCCGTCCGCACACGCTTCGACCAGCCTCGCTTTGGCTTTGGGGCCCTCGTAGTCGTGCATGAACGCGATTTCGTCGGGCTGCATTCCCCGGGTCACCAGGGCGTCGCGCAGCTCGGTGTAGAGGTTGCGTGCCTTGGGGCCGGCTCCGGCCTTGGGGGTGCCGCGGTCGCAGAACACCAGCTGGAACACCCCGGTCATCTCGGGGCCGTACTTGTCGGCCGGGATGTGCAGGTCGGCGTGGTCGCGGTGGACCTGCCAGATCAGATCGGCGGCGTGTTCGATGCGGCTGTGCTCGGGCTCGGGGCGCCCAGGTTCGCCAGCGCGGGATACATCGTCAGATTCCGCCCGTCGGTGGCGATCTTGAGGCTGTTGTCCAGGTCCATCCGATCACCCTGAATCTGGGACATACGCACATCGAGGTCGGCCATCGCGTCGAGGGCGTCGG
Organism: Rhodococcus sp. YH1; assembly: GCF_009939605.1. NCBI lineage: Bacteria > Bacillati > Actinomycetota > Actinomycetes > Mycobacteriales > Nocardiaceae > Rhodococcus > Rhodococcus sp. YH1. Next base: position 100,682 of record NZ_WVTE01000211.1, read on the forward strand.
GGCCCAGGTCGAACTCGACGATCTGCGGCGTGCCGCCGTCGAGGGTGGGCAGGCGCACCGGGATGCGATCGGCGGTCACCACGTCGCGGAACTGGTCGAACATCGCCACCAGCTGGGGGACGTTGGCGTATTCGGCCATGCGGGTGCGCATCTGGATGCGGGTGGCGGTGGTGTTCATCTCCGCCACCGACACCGGCTTGGCGAAGGTGCCCGCCCAGTTGTCGATGCGCCCGAGGCCGGCGGCGTGCAGCAGGTCCGGGCGCAGGTACTTGGTCATCACCCAGATCTCCGACAGCGAGTTGGTGATCGGGGTGCCCGTGGCGAACGCGATCGCTTTGGCCGGCGCGTGCGGCATCCCCTGCTCGGCGTTGCGAGCGCGGGCCTGCTCGCGCAGATACTTGGCTTTCATCTCCAGGTCGGTGGCGCGTTGGGAGCCGGTCGGGACCGCCAGGTCGGCGCTGTTGGACGGGCGGGTGAGGTTCTTGTAGTCGTGGGCCTCGTCGACGAACAGGAAATCGCAGCCCGATTGCTCGAAGGTCAGCCCGTCGTCGGTGGCCTTGGCGTCGATGATCTTCTCGATGCGGCCTTCGGCGGCCTTGATCGCGTTCTCGATCTGCTTGACCGTGAACTCCGCTCCTTGGCTGTTGGCGGCGTCGAGAGCCTGCCGTAGTTCGGAGATTTCGCTGTCGAGGTATTCGATCTGCGCTTCGCGGCGCATGGCGATCTTGCCGAACACCGACTGCGGCACGATCACCAGATCCCAGTCGCCGACGGCGCTCTGCCCGACGAAGCGTTGCCGGTCATCGCGGCCGTCGAGTTCGGAGGCGACGAGGATGTTCGCGTTCGGGTAGGCGTCGCGGGCCTCGACCGACCACTGCGCGAGCAGGTGGTTGGGCACCACGATCCACGGTTGGCGGATCTGCCCGAGACGTGTGGCTTCCATGCACGAGGCGGTGATCGTCAGGGTCTTGCCGGCCCCGACCACGTGGTCGAGCAGGATCGTCTCGTCGTGCAGGAACCGCTGCACCGCGGCGGCCTGATAGTCGTAGGGCGTGTACTTCGGATTCAGGCCGGGGAAAGACTTGCTGCGTCCGTCGTGGACCGGCTTGACGAACGAGTTGTAGCGCTCGTTGAAGGTGGCGGCCAGGCGCAGATAGCGGTCACCGTCCTCCCACAGCCACTTCTCGAACCGCTCGGCCAGCGCACCAGCGGAGGCGTGGGCCTGTTCGGTGAGCTTGACGTGGAACCGCGGCTTGGGGGAGCGCTCGAGCTCGTCGGCGGTCTTGGTCACCTGGATGGGTTTGTTGTTGGCGAGCAGCTCGAACATCTTCACCCCGGGGAGCCGGCCGGTGCCGTACTTGTCGGGATAGCCGCTGGAGAACTCGTGGCGGCTTTTCTGGTCGGTGGAGATCTCCCAGCTGCCGCTGACCTTGTCGTGCTCGACGGTGAGCCGGTCCGGGCGCAGCCCGAACTCGTGGATCAGGAACGCGCGATAGTCCTCGATCGGCACCCAGGTCGCGCCGATGCGCACCCCGATGTCGGCGGGGTCCACATCCGCCGGCACCACCGATTCGAGGGCCTGCACCAGCGGGGCGTAGCGGGGGTCCTGGTTGGCCTTGACCCGGGCGAGGGCGAGCTTGTCGCGGACCTGCCCGGACAACGCGACGGTGGCGAGTTCCCACTGGTCATCGGCGTGCAGGGACGGATAGATCCGGCCCTGGGCCTGGTCGAGGGCGTCCTCGACGGACAGGTTCAGCAGCTCGGCGACCCGGTGCGGGGCGATGTGTCCGAGCTCGTCGAAGCAGATCGCCAACGCCTCGTCGAGGTCGGCGGCGCCGGTGGCCTTGTCCTTGAACGGGGTGGTGTCCTCGGTGAAGATCGCCGTCTTGGTCGCCACCGCCTCGCTGCCGTCGAAGCGCGACTGGAAGTTCTCGATCGCCAGCACCATGCCCAGGCGCGGGTCGCGGGCGATCGCGCCCTGCAGATGCGCGGAATACCGCCGCGGCTGTGGCTGCTCGGCCGCCTTCTCGCGCAGCTCCTCGTACACCTCGTCGGGAATCGATCCGGTGTACGGTCCGGCATCCTTCGGGTCGAGGCCGTCGGCAATAGCCTCGTCGCGGCCGGTCTCGAGCCGCCACTCGGTGATCGCCTTGTCCAGGCGAGCGGCGATCTTCGCCTCCGACAGCGGGGTCGGGTCGGTGAGCTTGAACCGGTTCAGCGGCCCCCACCGGCGCACATAGCCGTCGTAGAGCGAGTTCAGCCGGCCCCGGATCACGTCACGGTCGGCGACGGTATGCGTGCGGGAGCGGCTGGCCTCGGACAGCTCCATCACCGTCTCCCCGAGAGCGATGAGCACCTTCCACTGCCGCGCCAGGTCCTTGCCGCGGCAGCCGGCCTCGGCCCAGCCCCGGCCGAGGGTGAACTGCTCGAAGCGATTCTCGGTCTCGTTGAATCGCATCGCGCCGGGCAGCACCTCGTTGGAGTCGAGACCTGTTCCGGTGCGCAGCCCCGGCGTGGTGAACGCTTCTACCCCCGCCGGATCGGGGGCCGGGGCGGTGAACCCGAGACCGCGGGCGACGGCCCGGTCGATGAGCGGATCGAGCTGGGTGCGCAGCTGCTCGGCCAGGGCGGCGCCGGTGTGCGCGGTGACCCGCAGCGAGCCCCCGGCATACATGCCGCCGCCGACGGTGAGGGTGCCCAGCACCCGCTCCGGGTACTTCGCGAAGTACGGGTTGATCCAGGTCCGGGCCTGTTCACCGGTCTTGGCGTCGACTGCTTCGACCTGCACGGCGGGCTGTGCCCATTCGAGGGTGTCCTCGGTGGGGGTGGCTCCGTCCTCGCGGCGGCGGAAGATGAGCACGTCGGTGACCACGTCGGTGCCGGCCTGCCGGTCGAACGCGCCGGTGGGCAGACGCACCGCACCGATCAGATCACCTGTCGCGGTGATCACGGCGCGTTGTTCGGCGCGGCGGGCATCCGAGGTGAACATGCTCGTCACCACGGCGACGTAGCCCCCGGGGGCGGTCAGCGCGAGGGATTTGGCGATGAAGTGGTTGTGGATCGCCAGACCCTCGGCATTGTGGATCGGATCGACGGGCGCGAACTTGCCGAACGGGACGTTGCCGATCGCCCCGGTGAAGGTGCCGGCGGGGGCGAAGTTGCGTTCGAAGCCGTGGTTGCGGATCTGCTGCGAGGGATACAGGTAGTGCGCGATCTTCGCGCTGATCGGCTCGATCTCGACGCCGACCATGCGCACCGTCTCCGGGGCGGTGCCGACGAAATGACCGGCCCCGCAGCCCGGTTCGAGCAACAGCGCACCGTCGGGCAGTCCGGCCCGCGCCGCCGCCCGCCACAGTTCGGCGACGATCGCCGGGTCGGTGTAGTGGGCGTTGAGGGTGGTCTGGCGGGCCTGGGCGAAGCCCTTGTCCCCGAGCAGATCGAGCAGTTCGGCGTGCTCGTCGCCCCACTGCGCGAGGATCTTCGCGCGGTTGTCGAAGACCTCCGGGATCGCTCCCCAGCCGGACCACTGCGCCAGCACCGCCTGCTCGGCGGCGGTGGCCGGTCGCTGCTGTTCGTCGAGCCGGCGCACCAGGCGCAGGGCGGCGATGTTCGCCCGCGCCCGGGCCTTCGCCCCGGACGGGACCAGCACCTCGGTACCGAGGGTGAAGTCCTGCGCCGCCGCGGTCGGCGGTGCAGGACGCACCACCGGGGTCTCGACCTGCGGGGCGGTCTGCGCGGCCGCGGCGCCGGTCTCCGGTTCGGCCTGGTCACCACCGGTGTCCGGGGTAGGAGCGGTGACCTCCGCGACAGTCTCGGATAGCTCGGCCGCGGCAGTGGCGTCGCTTTGCGGCTGCTCAACGGCGGTCTGCGGTTCGGCGGACACATCGGCAGCGGCGTACTGGGCGGCGGTGGCCGGGGAGAGGTAGACGTATCCGCCGGATTCCTTGCGGGCCTTGACCAGACCGCCGTTTCGCCACAGGGGGCTGGTCAGTGGCTCGCCGTATTCGGTGTCGGGAACGACCAGCTCGTCGGTGTCCGCAACCGGTTCGGTCTGCGCCGGCACTGAGGCCGGCTCGGCGGCAGCCTCCGGTTCCGGTTCCGGTTCGGGCGCGGGGGTGGGTGCGGTGGTCGGTCCGATGTGGCCGAGCATCGGACGATCGGTGAGCACCCACGAGGTCGCAGCCGTGTCGGTGCCGGCCGGGTGAGGGTCCGACGGCTCGGTGGGAGCCGATTCGACCGCTTCGAAGATCACCGCGCCTGTGTCCTCGACCGCAGGCGTTAAGACTCGGGGGGACGGCGGGGCCTCCTCACCGACCTGCGGTTGCTCGGTCTCGATGGTCGGTTGGTCGTGGGTATCCACCTCGGCTTCAGCCTCGGTGCCGGTGTCGAGTTCGGCCTCGACGCCGGTGGTGCGCTCTGGGTCGAGCTGTTCGGCCTGGGGGTCGGCGGCGAGGACGGCGCGGGCGTCGGCGATCGCGTCCCGCATCGTCAGCTCGGGACGGGACTGACGATCGACGTAGGTAATGTGGTCACTGCTGTTCGGTGCCCACCCAGAGCGGATCGTGACGTGCCGGCCGTCAGGATCACCAACGACCACATCTCCCGCCCCGGCGAAGGTCAGGTCGGTGGAGGTGAGGCTGTACAGGTCGTCCCCTGCGGCCCGAATGTCGCGCAGCACCGTCGGGTCCACGTCGTGACCGAGGGTCCACTCCAGATCGATCCCGAGGGATTCGAGCAGGTCGACCTCGGCCGGGACAGCGCTGCGCAGCTGCTCGATGATGCCGCTACGCACGTCCTCGAGGAGCGAGTGGGCGGCAACGAAGGTGCCGGACTCGTCGTACTTCCACAGCAGATCCGACCGGGCCGCAGCGTGGTAGAACTCGTTGTTCCGGGCGTAGGCGATCGCCCTGGTCACCACGGTGGTGCGGGCCTGGGCGTAGGGCCGGTAGATGCGTTCGATCCACTCCGGGATCGGCTTGGTGCGGGCGTCGAGCAGCGCACCGATCGCCACCCGCGGATTGTGGCCGGCGGTGGTGGACGTGCCGCCGCCGTCGAGGGTGTATGCCCACCCGTGAATCGAGTAGTGCTGCACCCTCGATTCCACATAGTCCCGCAAGCGGAGTTGGCGGAATTCGCCGGTCGCGACGAACCCGGCGGAGACATCCGATGCCTCGGGTTGCGGCAGGTTCGGGATGATGTTTCCGCGCAGCTCGGCAGCCAGACGCTCGGGGGGAATGCCCGCGGTGGCTTTGATCAGATCGGGGCGTTCCTCGGCCATGACCGCGAAGGCGGTCTCGATACCGAACTCGATCAGATCGGTGCGGGTCCACATCGGCAGACCGGCCCACGACCCGACCAGCGGGTCGCGGCGCAGCTGCAGGGTCATCCACGCCGTCCACTCCCCGGCGGTGTCCTGGTCCCAGGTCAGCTCGGGTCCGTGGAGGCGGTCCCATTCGGCGTAGGCCCGCTCGTACAGCTCGGCCGGCAGCGGGTGGTATTCGAGCAGAACTTTCGCTGCGGCCTGCCGCAGCGGTGAGCCGGCGCGGGCGGCCTCGGCGATCAGGGTCTTGGCGTCGTCGCGGGCGACGGCAGGCAGGTAGTCCGGACGCCGACCCTCAACCTTGGCGATGAGCCTCGGGGCGACGGCGACCTCGGCGATCAAGGCCTGGCGCTGCGCGGCGGTGGCCTCACGGCGTCCCTGCTCGACACCGGCGAACCACTGGGCGCGGATCTCGTCGCGGGCCTTGCGGCCGCGCACCGCCTCGAGCGCGGCAGCGACCTGCGGGTCGGTGTCCGGCTGCGGCAGCGTCAGCGGATCGTCGGGGTCGTAGGCGGCCCGGCCCCGCGCCCACCACTGCTCGACCTCGACCGTGGCGGCCCGGTCGATGCCGTCCAGCACCGCATCGACGTGGTCACTGCGCTGCTCGACAGTGTCGAGCTCGGCCGGTTCCTGCGCCTCGAGAACGACTTGGGTGGTGTCGAGGAAGTCCTCGGCGACGGCGCGGTCCTCGCGGGCGCGGGCGTCGACGATCGTGTCGGTCACCTCGGCGGTGACCGGATGCTGCACCGGCTCGCCGGTGCGGGCCTGCCAGTACGCCTCGGCGGCGCGGTGACCGAGTTCGCCCCAGCGTTTCGGATCCGCCAGGATCGACCGGCACACCACGAACATCTCGTCGGTCAGCGAGGCACGGTCGGTCATCAGATCGGCCAGCGCGACCTGGGCCTTGACCTTGAAATGCCCGTCGGCCCAGGAAAAGAACTGCGCCGCCGTGTTGACCTCGAGGTTCACGGCAACATCGACCTCGGCATCCGGTTCGGCGAGACGCTCGAGCAAACGACGCTCGACCTCGGCCACCGGATCGATCACCGGCTGCGGAGTCTCGGCCGGGGGCGGCTCAAGCGCCGGGGCAGTGTCCGGCGCGGCCGGCCCGGCCGGTGTCGCGGCCGGGAGGAACATCGGCCCCGCGGGACGGTCGGGGAACTGTGCCTGCGGAATGTTGCCAGCCAGCAGCGACGCGATCAGATCGTGGGCCTGGCCTTTGGTGATGCCGTCTTCGACGACGAACGGCACGTCCGTCTCGCGGGCAAGGCGTTCGAGGGCCCGCAACTGGCGGGCGGTGGCGGGGTGTTCACGCCAGGCCGGTTGCGCAGAAGCGACCTCACCCACCACCGGCCTGGGGACGCCCTCCGGGTCGATCCCCAGAACGTGCAGCTCACTGCGCAGCTGATTCTCCCGGCCACGCAGCTCCCACCATTGCCCACGGAGACGTTCGAGGTGCTCGGTCAACGCAGCGACTCGCTGACCGTTGATGTCGACGCCACGGCCCAGTCCGCGTTCCTGCGCGGTCGCCAGAGCCTTCCTGGCCTCGGCCAGACGATCAACGAGCTTCTCGCCCTGTTTACGCAGGCCAAACAGTTCGTCGCGGACCTGCGCCCACTGTGCCTGGATCAGAACGGCAGATCCGGGTCCTGCGGCGGGTTGCGCCGCATCTCGTCCTCGATCATCGCCGCCAGCTCGTCCGCCAACGGATCGCGGGAGGTCATCGGCACCGGCAGGTTGTCCTCGATCCGCTGCGCGATCAGCGCCTCCGCCAGCGACAGGAACCATCCCGGCTTCGACACCCACACCCTTTCCACGACTCGACCCGCGGTCGGGTTCGGCCGAACGTTCCGCGTCCGCCACCGACCGGGATCCTGCGCTGCCCGGGCTGCCTCCCAGCGTTCCTCGATCCGCTGATCGAGCCCCACCTCGAACTCCTCCTGCGCTGCCCGAATCTCCGGCGTCACCTGCGGATACAGCTCGCCCTCCAGCACCATCTCCCGCGCTGCCCGCCACGCTGTTGCCTTGGCCTGCACCGCGTCCCAGTACGTCGCGTCCGGGGTCGTCAGGGTCGCCTGCTCGAACTGCTCGGCCGCGTCCTCGGTCATCTGCTGCAGACGCAGCGCTTCCCGGTCGATCCGCTCCTGCTCGGTCGCCGGATCGATCCCCAGCCACTCGACCAGAATCCGCCTGGTCTCGGCCGCGATCGTCAGGTCGATCCCCTCGACCTGCACCCTGAAATCCTCGCTCTGCGGAGCCATTTCGTCCTCCCTGATCCTCTGTCCCGAACGTGTCCTGGTTGGCGTTCTCGTCCGCCACGCGACCTCCTCGACTGCGCCCGACCCTGGGCGGAGCTCCCCCCGAATCCGGGAACATTTCAAGATCAATTCTACTCGAGCACTGTACTCGAAATACGTCCTGAACTGCGATTACCCGTTGTTCCACTAGCCGGTCCGTGATGCCCGCGGGGCAGCCGCCGCGACCGCCACCACGACGATCAGCGGAAGAACGAGAAGCCCTCCGACGCCGGCCGCCACCGCCCGACCCGGGCGACCGTACCGGCGATACGACCGGTGCGCACAGACGAGCGCGGCCACGATTCCGAGCACATTGAAGATGAGCAGCACAACCATGCGATCCCCCTACCTCGGTGGGCGCGACAGGCCCATCCGCCGTCTCGTCGTCCAGCTGTGCCTACACCACGGCGCCGACAACGCCGCGGTCCGCACAACGTCCGCAGGCCGGCAGAGCCCGTCTCGATTGCTCGCTGTCGCCACCGGCTGCCATCATGGGGGGGTACAGCGGACCGGATCGAGACGGAAGGGAGCACGCCGTGACCACACACGATGTTCGGGCACTGGTCGCACGGTGGCGTGCGCTGCCCACCGAGGAGAAGGTCTATCGGCGGCGCGCCGCCGTGGTCGATCACGTGATCCACAGCATGGCGATGGAAGGCGAGCCGGTCTCCGACCGGTGGATCGAGCAGGCACGGCAGCGTCAGCGGGCCGTGCTGGGCTCGCACTGATCGTGCACGCACGGACCCGCGCAGCAGCGGTGGCCCGTGGGTGAGCCGCCGGAGCCGGTCGATACCGGCAGCACCCGCCAGTTCGAGACACTGTTCGGCACGAAGACCTACCACGAGGTCGCCGATCTGATCGCCGAGCCACTACGCCGGCTGCTCGACGAGGTGGCCTCCGGTCGCTTCGCCGACGAGGCGATGGACGTGGATTTGCTCCGCGAGTTCCATCGCCGGATCCTGATCGACGTGATGCCCGACATCGCCGGCCGGTGGCGCACCAAGCCGGTCCGGGTGGGAGGCCACTATCCGCCGGAACACATCCACGTGGACCGACAGATGCGGGAGCTGTTCCACAGCTTCACCGGCCGGCTCGACTACTGCGCCGACGACGTCGAGCTTCAACTCGAAGCCCTCGCCTACCTGGAGGCTCAGGCACTGCACGTGCATCCGTTCGAGGATTTCAACGGTAGAGCGGTGAGGGCGATGGTCGCCGAAGCGATGCGGCGGCTGGACTTTCCCGTCCTCGAACTCAGCGTCGAACGCGACACCACCCAACATGCCCGATATGTGACGGCGCTGCGGGAATGGGATCAGCACAGGTCGCTGACCCTGCTGTGCGAATTCTGGCGGGACGTTCGTTTCGCATCACTGGACGATCAGGACTGAGGGCCCTGCCCGCGACGCAGCGTCGATCCGGGGGAGCAGGTGCCGCCCGTGAGCTCCGGTCGAAGATGCTGGACACGCACGCACAGCAGAGATCCGAGCGAGTACGAACGCGGCTGTGCTGCGAGCTGGGGCCGAGGACCTCGACCACAAGCGAAACAAGCGCTTACCGAGTGCGCAGACCCGAGGCGGCGGTGTCGAACTGGAGGCTCGGCCCACGGCGACGCAAGGTTGCATGCGTGGCGTGCATGCAATGCACGCATGTTTCCGGCAGCGTACGTCGATCCATCGTGTCGGGGACACCGCCACCCTCCCAGTACGTGGAGGATCCAGTTCCGTCAGCGCAAGCGCCGACGGAACTCCGGACGGAAGACGACAAGAGCCGGCCCGCACTGTGCCACCCCCTGCACGGCGCAGTCCGACCCGGCCGCCCTGCAGTGTCGCGCGCTCGGTCAAGATCGGCCTGAGATGGAACCGAGAAGCCCCGCCGGAGAGAGTTTGGGGCAACTCCGAGGGCCTCGATCACCGCGCAGGGGTATGACGGTGACGCGAAAACCTTACCGAAACAGACAACGGCGCCGTGAGGTTCCCTGCCCATACCTGTCTGCTACCGGCCGTCACAGGAGTCGAACCATCATGCCCACGCGACGCTGCAAGCTCGTCCCGCCAGTCCCCGTTCGTGCCCGGCGCCGCAACCAACGAGCCATGGCCATTCGGCCCCGCCGAGTCGGCGCCTAGGTCCTGGCGTGCGAGGCAGCATCGATCAGGACCCGAAGGAGTGAAGTGTCGCCGGTGCACTCATGGTTGTCCGGGATGGATAAGCACGATTATCCATGATTCATGTTGCGGTGCAACAGGACTGAACTTAACGGCGGGCTGCGAGATGCCTTGGCGCCGACGACGCCCGTCGCGCAGGAACACGAATTCAGACTCATCCAGGACCGAGACCGTCCCAGTCGGTCGATCCAGCCGCGTCGGCGGCAGCGAACAGCGCCCGGGACGCGCCGACGCCGTGGACTTGACCGCGCCGGTGCGCCCGCCCCGCGCCTCGTTCCCGCGAGACAACGCCGATATCCCACGAAACCTGCTGTGGCACAACCTGTCACGAAATGCCGATAAGCGTGATTATGTCAACTCGCACGCCCGTTATTGCATCCGATGCATCATTCGGCCTTCCCTGCGGCATCGCTTCGGTACCTCGGCTGCCGTGTGCAGACCGTCCGTGACCAGCGGAGAGGCAAGGTTCTGCGTTCCGGCTACCCGATACCAGTCGCACACCGCTTACCGCGCGTACGCGGCATACCGCGAGTCCTGCCAGGACGCCGGGTGCGAGCATCGCCTGCAGGCAGGCGCTTCGCGGTGGTCGAGGCTGTCCCGTGCTCCCACCAGTGAAAGGGGCGCATGGGCTGGTCACAGTGTGCCGTCCCTGTCGTTTCTGCATGTCATAGTGAGCGCATGCGGTCGACCTGCTCGCTCTACATCGATGCCGGATATCTGCTTGCCTCGGCTGCAACTCGCGTGACCGGCACGTCGCTACGCAGCGGTATTCACGTCGACTACTCCACGCTGATCAGCTCGCTGGTGGACACCGCGCAGGACCGGTCGGGGCTGCCGGTGTTGCGGGTGTATTGGTACGACTCGGCCCGCAACGGCATCCCCGACGCGCAGCAAGAACGCATCGGTGAGCTTGCCAAGGTCAAGCTTCGCCTCGGCCGCTTCGGTGTCAACGGCGAGCAGAAGGGCGTGGACCTGCGTATCGGCCTGGACTTGGTGGCTCACGCTCGCAACGGAGCCTCGGATGTGTTCTTCCTCGTCTCCGGCGACGATGACCTGACCGAAGCCGTCGAAGAGGCTCAGGTTCACGGCGTTCAAGTCGTGCTGCTCGCCGTCCCGACCGCGGTGGGCACCTCGCACGGGGTCAGCCGGCACCTGATCCGCGCTGCCGACGAGCTCGACGTCATCGACGGCGGAGTCGTCGATGACGCGGTGCTCAAGGTCGACCGTCAACCGGTGCCCGCACCGATTCCCACGCCACCGGCGCCCACGCCCGCCGTGGTCCCGGCGGTCCGGCCGGCTGGCCGGACCCCTCTGGACGTGGCGGCGCGGGTACCGGCCTCGTCGGCCCCGCGTCGGACCAGTGTGCTCGCCTACAGCAGCACCACCGGCTCCCCCGCTCAGGTGCTGCCGGGCTACGACCGCAACGACGAGACCGAGGACGACCACGCGATCGACGAGGTGGTGATGCGGGTGCTGGCCTCGTTCCGGGAAAGCGCCACCGCCGACGAGAAGCTCGAGCTCGATCGGGCCAGGCCCTCGATCCCGCGGGAGATCGACCGGGCCCTGCTGCTCGACGCGTCCGTCGCGATGCAGCACTACGACCTGGACGAGGACAGCCGGTACCGGTTGCGGGCCCGCTTCTGGGAGAAGTACGACGAGGGCTGAGACCCACCCGTAGGCATCTCCCAGCTCGTCCGCATCCGACCGGATGGTCGAGGTGCATGTCGTAGTGCTGCATCGCGACGGACGCGTCGAGCAGCAGGGCCCGGTCGATCTCCCGCGGGATCGAGGGCCTGGCCCGATCGAGCTCGAGCTTCTCGTCGGCGGTGGCGCTTTC
>NZ_WVTE01000212.1:0-52434 GCF_009939605.1 Rhodococcus sp. YH1
CCGGCATGTTCACCGGGAACGAGCTCGAACGCCTCTACCGCGACGTGCGGTGCGGGGGATTCCACCCCGGCAACGACGCGCTCACCCACGAACTCGTCGGCAAGTCGCTGCTCGGCATTCTCGGCGAACAGCCCAGGTGGTGAGGTCGCGGCTCCCGGGCGGTCACAGCGCGCGGAGCGCATGCTCGGCGGCGGCCTCGCCGTCGAGCATCGCGCCGTGTCGTCGCGCCGCCTCGTACGCGTCGTCGCCGAGCGCGGCGCGCAGTCGCGCGCCGAGCTCGTCCAGGGCCACCTCGTCGGCGCCGAAGATGCGATGACCGGCTGCGGTCGCGCGCACGGCCCCCTCGAGCACCGCGGCGTCGCGGTAGCGGTCCAGGCGTTCGAGAAGCCCGGCGATCGAGCGCAGCATCGTCCACTGCGTCGACCACATCCCGGCGCGCCGCCAGTGCGGGATCAGGCGCCGGTACTCGTCGGCGGCGGCCGCCGGGTCACCGATCCGGGCGTCGATGGACGCCTTCGACGCGCCGGCGAGACCGGTCACGAACGAGGCGTTCGTCTGTTCCGCGATGTCCAGTGCCCGAGCGAAGCGCGCGCGGGCCCGTTCGACGTCGACTGCCAGGTCCGCCTCCCCGGCGCAGTGCCAGACATACGCGGCGTGCGGGGTGCGTGCGTCGGCGACCTCGGCGAGGAGGGCCTCGGCCTGCTCGACGGCGGCCGGGTCACCCGCATAGCCCAACGGCAGCAGCTCGGTGGCACGCGCCATGAGCCGCTGCGCCGGGTCGTTCGCGGCGGCCGCGGCGGCCCGCCGGTACCAGGCGGCGGCCTCGTCGAGATGCCCCTCGAACAACTCGTAGCTCCCGCGAACGGTCATCGCCTCCGCCGCCGGCTCGGTCTTCGCCCGCTCGACGGCGCGCAACGCAGCGGCGCTGAGCCGGCCCGTCTCGGCCACGTCGCCGGACATCCATGCCGCGTAGGCGGCCACCACCCGCACGCGCGCGGCGAACGGGCTCCGGCCCTCCGGATCGGCGTCGATCACCAGCCGCGCCCAGCCCAGCACGTCCGGTCGCAGCCGGAAGATCCCGTAGTCCAGCAGGGCATTGACGAGACGACCCGCGAGCGCGACCTCGTCGTGGTCGAGCAACCAGCCGAGCGCGCTGCGCAACTCCGGTACGGCGGCATCGATCTGCGCCAGGACCGGCTCGCCCGGCTGCAGCAGTCGTGAATCCGCCCGGTCGACCCAGTCGGCCAGGTGCCGGGCGTGCCGTTCCGCGACGAGGTCGACCCGGCCCTCGCGGGTGAGTTGTTCGGCGCCGAACGCCCGCAGCGTCTCGAGCAGCATGTACCGGCGGCCGGGTATCCGCAGCACCAGCGAGCGCTCCACGAGGTGTGTCAACGCCGCGGTGACCGTCCCCGGATCCGTGCCGCAGACCGCCGCGGCGTCGGCCGCGTCGAACGAGCCCGAGAACACCGACAGTTCCGCGAAGGTCCGCTGCAGATCCTCCGTGAGCAGCCCGAACGACCACGACACCGCCGCGGCCAGCGACCCGTGCCGCGGCGACGTGCGGTACCCCGACGCCAGCAGCTCGAAGCGGTGGTCCAGGCCCGCGGCGACCTCCGCGACCTCATGGGTGTGCAGGCACGCGGCTGCCAGCTCGATCGCCAACGGCAACCCGTCCAGGCGCCGCACGATCTCGGCGATGCAGGCGAGTTCTCGCCCGTCCGGCTCGAAGCCCGGGACGACGGCCCGCGCCCGCTCCTCGAACAACCGCACGGCCGGTGCGTCCTCGCCGTCGTACGACAGCGTCGGCACCTGGCGGACGTGCTCGCCTACGACTCGGAGCCGCTCCCGGCTCGTCGCCACGATCCGCACGTGCGCGCAGGTGGCGAGCAGGCGTTCGACGACAGCGGCGATCGGATCGAGCACGTGCTCACAGTTGTCGAGCAGCAGCACGAGCTCGGTGTCGCCCAGCACGTCGGCCACCCGCTCGGCGAGGGAGGTGCCGGGACGGGCGTCGATCCGCAGGGCGGCGGCGGCCACGTCGACCGCGGAGTCCGGGTCGGCAGTGGCCAATTCGCACAACACCACCGGCCGATCCGGTCGGGCGGCCCGGAGCCGGTGCCCGACCTCGAGGAGCAACCGGGTCTTGCCGACCCCGCCCGGACCGACCAGGGTCACCAGGCGCCCGGACTCCGCCAGCTCGGTCACCGCCACCGCCAGGGCGTCCCGGCCGATGAGCGACGTCGCCGGAACCGGCAACCGGCCCACCGGCGCCCACGCCCGGTCGGCGGCACCGGCGAGCAGTTCCGCGTGGTGAGCCGCCAGTGCCGGCGACGGTTCGATGCCCAGCTCGTCGCCGAGCAGCCGCCGGAAGTCGTCGTAGACCCGTAGCGCCTCGGCCCGGCGTCCGGTCGCCGCGAGCGCCGTCATCAGCAGCGCGCGCGGCCGTTCCCGCAGCGGCTGCGCGTCGGCGAGCGCCACCAGTTCGGCAACGAGGCCGTCGGTGTCGCCCCGTCCGAGCCGCACCTCGGCCCGGACCTCGTGGGCCCGGGAACGCAGCTCCTCCAGCCGCGTCGCCTCGGCCCGGGCCTCGTCCACCTCGTCGAGTTCGGGGTAGGCGGGGCCCTGCCAGCGCGCGAGCGCGGCGTCGATCTCGGCCGACACGCCCGCACCCCCCGTCGCCCCCGCGCTCAGGGCCACCACGAGCCGGTCGGCGTCGACCTCGACACCGGCCGGATCGAGCCGATAGCCCTCACCGACGGACTCGATCAGGCCGTCGGGCAGACCACGGCGAAGCCGGAACATGTGGTTCTGCAGGGCGGCGGCCGGATCCGCCGGTCGCCTGGACGGCCACAGGGCATCGACGGCGGAGTGCGCCGGCACCACCCGGCCCCGCCGGAGCACCAGCAGTGCCAGCAGGCGTCGCTGCAGCAGCCCGTCGGGAGTGATGTCGCGCCGATCCGCATCCAGCACGCGGAGCGGGCCGAGTACCTCGACTCGCGCCCGGTCGCCACCCGTGACCACGGAACCATTGGACCACTCCCGCCGGTCTCCTGCCGAGACCCGGGGCCTTCACGTGCGATGCGGTTCCGGCGGATCGGCGGGCCGCATCCACAGCGCCGCGACGAGGAAGCACACCGCCCCGACGAACGTGCCGAGGTCCGCGAGCCGCGGCGCGAGTGTTTCGCCGGCCGGATCGATGTGGGCGCCGACGGCCGAGGCGCCGAATGCGAGCGAACCGAGCATGTTCAGCCACGTGCTGCGCCAGTTGCGGGCGTGCGGATCCCACAGCGCATCGGTGTCGGTGGTGGCCACCACCGCCAGTGCGCTGCTGACGAGGAAGCACACCGACCCGACGGCGTCGGGCCGCCACACCAGGTTCCGCTCCTCCGACGCCGTCAGGCCGGCGACGAGCGCGAATCCGGTGCTCACGTTGAACGCGAGTGTGCCCGCCCACTGCACCGCGGCCGACCACCAGTCGTACCGGTCCACGCGCGTCGCCGCGGGCGGGCGGTGCGTCAGCAGCAGTTGCACGGTCGCTGCCGCGGTGAAGAACCACGAGCCCACGAAGTAGAGCAGATTCGAGGTGGCGGCGGGGAGGACGAGCACGCCGCCGGAACCGGCGGCGAACAGGGCGGAGCCGATGACGAACAGCCGCGACTCGCGGCGCAGCGTCGGCCGGGTGAACACACCCGCGAACCTAGCGGGCGCGGCCCGCCGCCGTGCAGCAGGGGCGGCCCGCCGCCGTGCAGAGGGGCGGCCCGCCGCCGTGCAGAACCGGAGCCGGGCCGCGCGACGTGGCGTAGGTTCGGCGGGGGAGGACACCCCACGACGAAGGGACCGATCGATGCCCACACGTACCGCTCGCACCGCCTGGAACGGTGGCCTGCAGGACGGCGCCGGACAAGTCGAACTCACCAGCTCCGGCCGCGCCACGTTCGACGTCTCGTTCCCCAAGCGGGCCGCCGAGGACGCCGGTGGCACCACCAGTCCGGAGGAGCTCATCGCCGCGGCACACTCGTCGTGCTACGCGATGCAGCTCTCGGCGCTGATCGCCGAGGCCGGCGGCACGCCGCAGAGCCTCGACGTCACGGCCGACGTCTCGCTCGGCCCCGACCCGGACGGCGGTTTCCGGCTCACCGGCATCAAGCTGACGGTGCGCGGCGAGGTCGACGGCCTCGATGCCGACGGGTTCGCGAAGGCCGCGCAGGGGGCCAAGGAGGGCTGCCCGGTCAGCAAGGCACTGACCGGGGTGGACATCACGCTCGACGCGGCACTCGAATCCTGAGCGATTCCACCACCGCGGGTGCGCACCCGCTGCGGCGACGACCGTGTCGTCCCCGGCACCCGCGCACCCGCGGTGTGGGTCACCGTCCGGCGAGCGCGTCGAGGTAGCGGCCCATCATCCACCGCTGAGCGAGCGGCAGGACCGGCGCGCCGAGGCGGGTGAACCATCGGCCGGGGCGGGAGACGGCGCTGATGTGGCCGAACACCGCGCCGTCGGGCCGTCGCTCGACGACGAACGCCTCCTCACCGCTGACGGGGTGACCGTCGAGGGTGCCGTACGCGAAACCGCGGCGATCCGGCTCGTCGACGACGTAGACCACGCGGCACCACGCATCCCAGCGCGCCGGACCGAACCGTGGATCCAGCCGTACCTCCAGCCCCGCCCGCGGCCGCGGAGTATTCGCATCGACGCGAAACCCCGCATGCCGCTGCATGTTCCAGCTTTCCAGTGCCCGAACGGCGGTGCGGAACGCGACGTCGCCCGAGCCGAGGCGGCGGGTGAGGTGCGCGTGCCGGAACCCTGCCGGAACCCTGCCGCGCGTGGCGCCGACGTGCGGGTAGTTGAACGAGCGCTGCGCGTTCACGGCGGCGCGCTCAGCCCTGATCGGTGTCCTCGCCGGCGGCCTTGACGTCGAGCACGACCTCGAATTCGAGCAGCGACGCCCCCGACGCGACCGGCCGCTTCGCCTCACCGGCGTGCGCCTGCCGGGCCGGGCCGTCCCGCCATGCCGCGAACGCCTCCTCCGACTCCCACTGGGTCACCACGAAGTAGCGCGTCTCGCCCTGCACCGGCCGCAGGAGCTGGAAACCGAGGAAGCCCGGCGAGTTCTCCACGGTGTGCGCGCGGTGCGCGAAGCGCGTCTCCAGTTCCGGGCCCGCGCCCTCGGGGACCTCGATTGCATTGATCTTCACCACTGCCATGGCGGCGAGCGTACCCGAAGTCACGCCCGCCAGGGCGCCGCTCATCCTCCTTCTTGTTCAATTCCGCTTAACGTATCTCCAAAAGAGCCTTGATGATTTGTTCGATTCGTGCAGCCATCCGTCAATTCAAGGATTAAGACGGAAATCGCCCGGCTTCTCCAATGCCTTCAGGACCTCCCCTCGTCTGCTCTTTACTGGTAAATACACAATATTTCGGCTTGATGAACTTCGGGTAACCAGACCGTCCGTCTGGAGAGCGGAAAGAACTTCTGGCACAAGCAACTGGCTAGCCTGGTCGAGGCCGCGTCGTAGAGCGCCTGCTTTTCTTCCAGATCCACGCTGGGCGTATATTTTCTTCAAGATTGTTAGGGCGACTCGAAGCCGGGGGTTGATATCGAGTTGCAGGATTCCGGCGGTAGTGCTTGACGTATTCGAGAACTCCTCGAATGTGCAGTCCTGAAAATTCTCCACCACCCAGGACGGGAGCGACGCGGCGCCTTCAATATATCCAAATATGCAGCTCTGGAAGTGTGAGAAGGTGGAACCTTCCTCGGCGGCCGAGATATCGAAATGCTGGATCAGGCAGTCTTTGTAAATAATATTGCCTGATATGGCATCTGAATTTGCCTCTAAGTGCTCAATCGCGACTCCCTCTATCGTATAGGTTTTTCGGGAATTGGGACTCGCCGAGTCGTCCAACTTGGAGGCGCATTGCAGAATATCGCACAGCACCGCATCGAATTGACCTTCATTCTGACGTTGGTCGGCAGTTTGAAGTACTTGTTTGAGGGGAATCCTTCTCTCTTCAAGTGCGAGTGCCGCTACCTCGGTGCCGAGTCGCCCTGCTGAGTAGAGCCAAGAGGAGACCCTCTTTAATGGATGGTCGTTGTAGTAGTTGGATATGTACTCCGCGAGATCTTCGCCGTAGGCAGTCTCAGCTAGGTTTGCATCGACGAAATAGCGCTCTTCGTTTGCACTTCCCGTAGTGCCTTCAACTGTTGCCAGTCCTGGAAGGCGAAGAAGCAGCTGAATTCCCTCCTCGTCCGGACGTCGGTTATTGACCGCGACGAACGCCTCCTCCATTAATGGCATTCCTATTGGACCGGTCGCGGTGCTCTGCTCCCTTACGAGTGTGGCAACTCGGGCGAGGATGCTCTTAATGACAGCGGGACGGACCGCTGTGAACATCCGGGCCTCGCGCTCGCAGATTGAGGTGAAAAAGAGGCGCCACGATTCGGCCTCGCCGGCGATCTCAGCGCCATCCTCCGGTATAAGACTCTGGCTAGAGACGAGGTAACCGATTAATAGAGGCCGTCCAGGTATCCACTCCGGGATATCTGCTCTCACGCCTGCTGCCCGCAGGTATTGAGTTATCTGTTCCTGTGAGAAGTCATGCAGAGTGAGGATTTCTGACATTGAATTGAATCCTAGGGTATCCATCATTTCCGACTTTGAGGAGAAGTAGTGCGCTCGCCCACAGACAGCGATTCCTGTTCCGTGGGGAGTTTCTTCCACAAGTCGTCGAATCGGCGCCAGCGCCTCCCAGCGGACATTTTTTAAATCGCCTGCACTGCCCATCCATCTAGTTGGAACAATTTCATCGAATCCATCAAGTAAGAGAACGCATGCTCCTGCGCGCCAGGCCGATATTAGGCTCCGATCGTTGCCGAATCCAATGTCCTCCGAGTGCCTACGTAGTATTTCCGCTGGGGATTTCAATCCAATGCAATCCCGAAGGTTTATGTGTACAGGGAAAGGGGTCAGCCGCTTTCTTCTAAAGTGCTCTTTCCGGATCAGCCGATATATCTCGCGTAAAGCGTGGCTTTTTCCTACGCCGAAATCTCCTACAATCAAAGCTCGCTTCCCGGCAATGAGTTGTTTGCTCAACTCTTCATTGGATAGACGTGTCCCTGTGCCTTCAAATTCGACCTTGACCGACTCTGATACCTGCGCGACTTCCGACGAGTAGGATGTGCTCCCAAACGTGGCGGCGTCGCGGCAACGTAGGTATTCATCGGAATTGCATAGTCTGTTCTGGAGTGTGGAGATGCTGATTGCATGAATATTTATTCCGCTTTGTTTTGATACCCGCTGAACAGTTGTCCTCTGTTCCGCTGTCGGCTCATGGCGAGTTACAAACCAACCGGTGGGTGCCTTATATCGGTGGTTAGGTTCATTGTGAAGGTCTTCAAGTATTTCTCGCAGCTTTTCCGCATCTTTCTCGGCCTTCGCCTTGCGGGTGTCCATTGTAAACTCGTACGCATTTATTGCGTCTTCGGATATGAAAAGGCCATCCCTTTCGCGACCCCTGTACATGACTGCGCCCTGTGTCTCGTTAGGGTTATGCAGTGAGCGTGCGAGTTTAAGTCCGCGCTCTTCAAATTCCTGAGGGCTCTCATGTGGGTCAATCATGGAAGGAGCTTCGCAGGTGGGCGATTGGTTCGCAATAGTCGAATTCGAGCGCGGGCGGCACGAGGGTCGGGATTTCTGGGCGCGTTGCTCCTTAGCGCAGAGAGAAGGATGGGCAGGGCCCCGGCAAAGTCGTGTGTTATGCCCGCTGATCTGCGGTTTCAGGGTGAGATGATGCTGGACGGCGAGCGTGGATTGGAGCGGGCACGACCGTCTCGGTGATGATTCAAGTTCCTACACCAGCACCACAACCAGGAACGAGTCGTGCCCGCAACCCCATCTTCTCCCATGCCCGTTCCGGTGCCGGACACCGGGATCCTCGAAGTCCTCGACCAGGTGCCCGATCCCCGGGCACGGCGCGGGGTCCGACACCGACTCGCGGCGATTCTGGCGGTGGCACTGTCCGCGGTGTGCGCGGGGGCGCGCTCGTTCACCGCGATCGCCGAATGGGTTCACGATGCGCCGGCCGAAGCACTGGGCCGGCTGGGGATCGAGGGCCGGCCGCCGTCGGAATCGACGATCCGCCGCACCCTCGCCCGCCTCGACGCCGCCGTGTTGGACCAGGTCATCGGTGCCTGGGCGTGGCTGCGGACCCGGGTGATCAACGGACGACGGGTGATCGCGGTGGACGGAAAGACGTTGCGGGGAGCGAAGGACACGGCCGGGCATCTGACACATCTGCTCGCCGCTCTCGACCAGGGCAGCGGGGTGGTGCTCGGGCAGGTCGAGGTCGGCACGAAGACGAACGAGATCCCGCCGATCACCGACTTGCTCGACCCTCTCGACCTCACCGATGTCGTGGTCACCGCGGACGCCCTGCACTGTCAGCGGGCCACCGCCGACTACATCGTGGGCCGCGGCGGGCACTACGTGTTCACCGTCAAGAACAACCAGCCCCTCCTGAAGGACAGGTTGAAAGTGTTGCCGTGGAACAAGATCCCTGCCTCCACCTCGACTCTCGGGCGTGGGCACGGGCGGCGTGAGCGGCGCACGATCAAGGCCACCGAAGTCGCCGCCGGTCTCGGCTTCCCGCACGCCACCCAGGTCCTGCAGGTCCGCCGCACCGTCACCAGGAAAAATGGTCGCAAGACCGTCGAGGTCGTCTACCTGATCACCTCCATGCCCATGACCGGTGCTGCTCCGTCGCAGGTCGCCGACTGGATCCGCGGGCACTGGGGCATCGAGAACCGCCTCCACTGGGTGCGTGACGTTACCTTCGACGAAGACCGCTCCACCCGAGTTGGCTCACGATTTCCAGGTGAATGACTACTCACGTCTGTGACCTGCGGGTTCTCGTCGGGATCGGCCTGATTTCACGCACTAACAGCGCGGGTTTTAGGCTCGGCGAGTGGCGTTCGTCAGGAAGGTGCGCACCAAGTCCGGGGCCACGGCCGTGCAGATCGCCCGATATGTGGGCGGCCGGCAGGAGATCGTCAAACACATCGGCTCCGCCCACACCGACCTCGAACTCGGAATGCTTCTCGAACGGGCCCGGGCCTGGCTCGAACCCGATCAACAGGCCCTCGACCTGGGCGTCACTCCGCAGGTTCCGATCGAGAATCCCCTGGTCACCGGGCAGAGTGCGCTGCTCGAGCCGGCACCCGGACCCGCGAAGGTCGATGCGCCGGGATGCACCGAATCGACCGGGTCGGTGCTGCTGCGCCAGGTGTTGACCGAGGTGTATGAGCAGCTCGGCTTCGGGATCGTCGACGATGCGGTGTTCCGCGATCTGGTGGTTGCCCGGATCGTCGAACCCGGGTCGAAACTCGACGCCGGCCGGGTCCTGCAGGATCTCGGCGCCGACCCGCCGAGCTACGCCACGATCAAACGGCACATGAAGCAGGTCATCACCGGCGCGTACCGCGACAGAATCGCCGAGCAGTGCTTCGCCCACGCCGCCGAAACGGGCGGTCTGAGCCTGTTGTTGTACGACGTGACGACCCTGTACTTCGAGGCCGAAAAGGAAGATGACCTGCGGGAAGTC
The DNA here is from genome assembly GCF_009939605.1 of Rhodococcus sp. YH1. Taxonomy (NCBI): domain Bacteria; kingdom Bacillati; phylum Actinomycetota; class Actinomycetes; order Mycobacteriales; family Nocardiaceae; genus Rhodococcus; species Rhodococcus sp. YH1. Next base: position 9,599 of record NZ_WVTE01000212.1, read on the forward strand.
GGGTACTCGAAGGAACGCCGGGTCGATCCGCAGATCGTCGTGGGGTTGCTGGTGGATCGCACCGGTTTCCCGCTCGAGATCGGATGCTACGAAGGCAACTCGGCCGAAACCCACACGATCGTGCCGATCGTGCGGCAGTTCCAAGCCCGCCACGATCTGGAGGGGGTCGAGATGGTCGTGGCCGCGGACGCCGGGATGCTGTCCGCGGCGAATCTGGTGGCGTTGGACCGGGCCGGGCTGAAGTTCATCGTCGGCTCGCGTGTCACGAAGGCACCCGGTGATCTTGCCTCGCATTTCCATTGGAACGGAAACGTTTTCAAGGACGGTCAGACCATCGACACGATCACGCCGCGGCACGGCCGCTCGATAGTGGACAACACCCGCAAACGCGCCGAACCCGTCTGGAACGAGGCCGAGCATCCGAATGCGTGGCGGGCGGTGTGGCAGTACTCGCGCAGCCGCGCCGCTCGTGACGAGAAGACCCTCAACGCGCAGGAAGCCCGCGCCCGGGCGGTGGTCGACGGAGACACCACCCCGAAATCCACGCGGTTCGTGACGGTGACCGCGAAGGGCCGGCGGCTGGATACAGCGTCGCTCGAGCGGGCGCGGATGCTCGTGGGCTTGAAGGGATATGTCACCAATCTTCCCGTATCGCTGATGGATCCGGTCGAGGTGATTGGCAAGTACCACGAGCTGTGGCATGTCGAGCAGTCGTTTCGGATGTCCAAGACGGACCTACGGGCACGGCCGATCTTTCACCGCACCAAGGACGCGATCGAGGCACACCTGACGGTCGTGTTCGCGGCGTTGGCCGTCTCGCGGGTGGTGCAGGAACGTAGTGGGCTCGCGATCGGCAAGGTCGTCAAGCTGTTGCGGCCGCTGCGATCGGCGACGATCGCGATCAACGGAACCCGGCACACCTTCCCACCCGAGGTCGACGCCGACATGCAGGCTCTGCTCGACCGGCTTTCGGGTCCTGAACTCACGCACTAACGAAATGAGCCAACTCGGGCTCCACTATCCGCACCGGCACCGGACCACAAGTCATGGCCACGATCCGGAACACCGTCGTCAGTGTCCTCCGCTTGGCCGGCCAGACCAGCATCGCCGCCGCCCTACGCCACCACAGCCGCAACCCGGACAGGCCTATCGACCTACTTCACACCATCTGACATGCAATACATGACTTTGCCGGGGCCCTGGAAGGATGGGGGGTCTTGTACCGTTGGTTTGTGTTGCACGACGAAGGTGGTTCCGGGCGGCCGATCCTGCTGCTGCACGGCCTGATGGGCAGCTCCCGCACGTGGCGCCGGCAGTTGCCGTGGCTGCGCGCGCACGGCCACGTCCACACCTTCGACGCCGCCGGCCACGGCCGTCCCGCCCCGGATCGGCTCACCACCGAGGCGTTCGTCGCAGACCTCGCCGCGCACCTCGACGGCATCGGTGAACCGCTGGTGGTGATCGGGCACTCGATGGGCGCCCTGCACGGGTGGTGCTTCGCCGCCGCGCACCCCGACCGGGTGGCCGCGCTCGTCGTCGAGGACATGGCCCCCGACTTCCGGGGCCGCACCGCGGCGGACTGGGCCGCGATGATCGCGCGGTGGCCGCAGCCGTTCCCGGACGAGGGGGCGGTCGTCGGCTACTTCGGCGACGTCGCCGGCCGGTACTTCCTCGACTCCTTCGAGCATCGGGCCGACGGCTGGTACCTGCACGGCGAGGTGGCCACCTTCCGCGACATCTCCGAGGAGTGGGGCGCCCGGCACTTCTGGGGCCAGTGGCGGTCGATCTCGGTGCCTGCCCTGCTCGTCGAGGGGGAGTTCACCATCACCCCGGAAGGACAAATGCGGCGGATGGCCGACGAGCACCCCGGGGCCCGGTACGCCCGGATTCCGGGCGCAGGGCACCTGGTGCACGACGAACGCCCCGACGAATACCGCGCCGAGGTCGAACGATTCCTCCGTACCCTCGCCTGATCACGCCTGGCCGGCGAGGCCTTCGCCGGCGAGCGCGAAACGTCCGTCGTCGGTCTGCTCCACGAGACCGTCCACGAGCAGCGAGTGCAGCGCCCGGTCGCGCTGCCCCGGATCCGTGAGCCACACCCGGTCCAGCACCGGCCGCTCGACCGGGACGTCGCTCTCGCGCAGTACGGCCATGAGCTTGCCCCGCACCTGACGGTCGGTGCCCGTGAACTTCTGCACCCGTCGCGGCGGGCCGTCGTGGGCCGGCCGGCCGGCCTCCACCCATGCGCACCGCGGCAGCGGGCACCGGGCGCAGTCGGGCGAGCGGGCCGTGCAGATGGTCGCACCGAGTTCCATCAGGGCTGCGGAGAACGTCGCCGCCCGCTCGCGGGTTCGCGGCAGGAGCAATTCGACGTCGGCCAGGTCCCGGGTGACCGACGGATTACCGGGTTCGGCGGCACCGTGCACCGCCCGCGCGACGACGCGACGGACGTTCGTGTCCACCACCGGGACGCGCCGGCCGTACGCGAAGCAGGCGACCGCCCGCGCCGTGTACGCGCCGATGCCCGGCAGCGACAGCAGCACGTCCACGTCGGCAGGGACCACGTCGCCGTGCTCGGTGGCCAGGACCCCGGCGCACTCGTGCAGCCGCAGCGCCCGGCGCGGATATCCGAGCCTGCCCCAGGCGCGCAGGACGTCGGCCTGGCTCGTCGCGGCCATCATCGACGGCACCGGCCACCGCTGCACCCACTCCAGCCAGATCGGTGCCACGCGGGCCACCGGCGTCTGCTGCAGCATCACCTCGCTCATCAGGATCTGCCACCCGGTGACGCCCTCCTCGCGCCACGGCAGATCCCTCGCCTCGGCGGCGTACCAGCGCAGCAGGGCGGTCGCGTCGACCGGCATCTCTCACATCCTCCCGTCCCGTTGTCGGCCCGATTTAGCCCCGCGGTAACTCCACCGAGCGGGATGCGTCACAGTAAGGGATGGATAATGCCCTTATGCCTAACTCCAACCCCATATCCGCGTGGAAGGCCCTGACCGAGGGTAACCAGCGGTTCGTCAGTGGTACCCCGCTGCACCCCAGCCAGGGCATCGACCACCGTGCCACCCTCGTCAACGAGCAGCACCCCATCGCGGTGCTCTTCGGATGCGGCGACTCGCGGGTGGCCGCCGAGATCATCTTCGACCAGGGCCTCGGCGACATGTTCGTCGTGCGCACCGCCGGACACGTGATCGACAGCGCGGTGCTCGGTTCGATCGAGTACGCGGTCGGCGTGCTGAACGTGCCGTTGATCGTCGTGCTCGGTCACGACAGCTGCGGCGCGGTCAAGGCCACCCTGGACGCCCTCGACAAGGGAGACATCCCGCCGGGATTCATCCGGGACATCGTCGAGCGCGTCGCGCCGTCGATTCTCATGGGCCGCAACGACGGGCTGTCCACGGTCGACGAGCTCGAGGGCCGCCACGTGGTGGAGACCGGGAAGCTGCTCAGCCAGCGGTCCCAGATCATCGCCGAGCGCATCGCCAAGGGACAGTGCGCCATCGCGGGCGTGACCTACAAGCTCTCCGACGGTCACGTCCAGTTGCAGGGACACGTCGGCGACATCGGTGTGACCGTCGACTGACGCGACACGCCGACTTCGGTGCGGCGACGCCTCGCCGGTGGCACATACCGTGTGAGGCGTGCTTGAACCGACCGGGCCGCTGCCCCCCGAGATCTACTGGCGTCGACGCGCGCTCGCCGTGGGTGTCGGCGCGGTCGTGCTCGCGCTCGTCGTGTGGCTCGTCCTGTCCCTGACCGGCGGGGGCGACGACCCCGAGCCCGACCCGGCGGCCGCCGGCGTCCTGACGTCCGAGACCAGCACCACCCGCACACCCACCAGCAGCACCGGGAGCGAGGAGGCCGACGGCGTCGCCGCCGTCGGCCCCGGCGGGTCCTCCGGAGGCTCCGATTCGGGGTCGTCGCAGTCGGGGTCGTCGCAGTCGAGCACGACGTCGGGGTCCGCCGGGTCCTCGAGTTCCGCGGCGGCGAGTGCGTCCGCCGTCGCGGCCGGGCAGTGCCCGGACCAGTCGCTCGCCGTGCGGGTGACCGCGGACCGGCCCAACTACCAGGTGGGCGAGGAGCCCGAGTTCACCATCGTCATCACGAACATCGGCACGGCCGCCTGCGAGCGCGACCTCGGCGCGGGCCTGCAGCAGGTGCTGGTCTACTCGCTCGACGGCAGCCGGCGGTTGTGGGCGAACACCGACTGCTTCCCCGAGTCCACCGCCGATGTGCGCAAGCTGGCCCCGGGTGACCAGGCCGCCTTCGCGGTGAAGTGGTCCGGAACGACCTCCGAGCCCGGTTGCCAGGCGCCGCGGGAGCGGGTTCCGGCCGGGGCCTACACGGTGGTCGGCCAGCTCGGGGGCCTGCGCAGCACGCCGGAGCCGTTCAACATCGCCTGACCGGCCGACACCGCCCGACCGGCGCGCCGCCGTGCTCGCGGATCAGTCGTACGGGCCGCTGATGGACGATTCCGCCAACCGCGACAGCCCTTCGCGGATGTAGCGGGCCCACAGCCCGCCGATGCCCTCCACGGACTGCAGGTCCGCCGCCGTCGCCGCCAGCAGGCCCTGCAGGCTCCCGAACGAGCCGACCAGCCGATGGATCTGCGACGACTGCAGCCGCGGCACCCGATGCAGCACGCGGTAACCGCGCGGACTCGTCGCCGCGTCCAGCGCCTCGATCGTGCCCGGATATCCGAACACGCGCGCCAACGTCGTCAGATCCAGCAGATCGACGTCGGTGAGCCGGTCCAGCGCGGCGAGGGTCTGCTCGACCGCGACGAGCTGCGGCGCCTCGGTGCCGGCCAGATAGTCCCGCACGATCAGCTGCCGGGCCAGGTCGTTGTCGCCCACCAGCTCCTCGAGCTGCAGTGCCAGCTGCCGCCCGTCGGTGCCCAGTTCGAGCACCTCCTGTTCGATCTCCACCGAGACGCGGCGCACCATCTCGAGCCGCTGCGCGACGGTGAGCGCGTCGCGCAGCGTCACGAAGTCCTCGATCTCCACCACCGACAGCTGCCGGGTGACCTCGTCCAGCCGCGACTTGTAGCGCTCGAGCGTCGCGACGGCCTGGTTGGCGCGGGAGAGAATGGTCGCCGAATCGTTGATCACGTGCCGCTGGCCGTCGACGTAGACGGTCACGATGCTCATCGACTGGCTCACCGACACCACCGGGTAGCCCGTCTGGATCGCGGTGCGCTCGGCGGCGCGGTGCCGCGTGCCGGATTCGACGGTGGGGATCCGGTGATCGGGTACCAGCTGCACGTTGGCCCTGACGATGCGGCCGCCGTCGGTGGACACCACGACCGCTCCGTCCATCTTCGACAGCTCCCGCAGCCGGGTGGGGGCGAACTCCACGTCCAGCTCGAAGCCGCCGTCGCACAGCGCTGCCACGTCGTCGTCGAACCCGAGAACGATCAGGCCTCCGGTGCGGCCGCGCAGGATGCGCTCGAGTCCGTCGCGCAGGGCGGTGCCGGGCGCGAGCCGGGCGATGGTCTCGCGCAGCGTCACGGACGGTGCCACATCGGTCATCGATGGATCCTTCCCGTGTCCGGCCGGTGCGGCGAACGTCACTTCGTGTCGGTCCGCCGGGTGGAGCCGACCGAACCGCCGACTAGATTACTGCCCCATGAGCGGTACCTGGACCCTGCCCGACGACCTCACCCTTCCCAAGCTTCCCGACGACCATCCCGGGGCAGGCGCGCCGATTCCGTCCCATTGGAGCAAGTGCTTCGGCTGCGGCGACGACCAGCCCGCGGGAATGGCGATGCAGTTCACGTTCGGCGAGGGTCTCGAGATCACCGGCATGCTCGACGTCGCGAACCGCTACCAGGGCGGTCCCGGCTTCATCCACGGCGGGATCCTGAGCACGGCGTTCGACGAGGCGCAGGGCATGGCATGCATGGTGCTGCGCCGGCCCGTCGTCACCGGCCACCTGCAGATCGACTTCGCCAAGCCTATCCCGCTCGGGTCGGTGCTCGAGCTGCGCGCCCGGATCGACGGGACGGTGCGCCGCAAGGTGTACACCAGCGCGGAGGCCCGCATCGTCGAGGGACCGTTCGCCGACCCGGACGTCGTCGTCGCGACGTCGCGCGGGTTGTTCCTCACCGTCGGCGCGCAGCACTTCGACAGGGCCAAGGACTTCGTCGACGGGATACCCAGGTCGCCGCACGGCACCTCGTCCGTGTAGCCGCCCCGGTCACTCCGGCAGGAGGGGCACGGCCGGGTGCGGACGCCGGCCGAGCAGCGAGGCCGACGTGAGCGCCCTCGTGCCGAACCGGCCGTGCACGTCGTCGAGCACGACGTCCAACGCGTGGCGGTCGACGGGCGGATGGCCGGCCGCCGCACCGTCGGAGGCCGGTTCGTCGAACGGCAGCTCGAGCTGTTCGGTGTCCGCGGAGTCGAGATTCGACACGGCCACGCCGATCAGGGTCAGCCCCCGATCGGCGACCAGCGGCCCCGCTTGCGCCAGCAGTTCCCGCGCGGCGCCGAGGACGACGTCCGTCCGGGCGGTGGGTCCGCGCAGCGTGTGCGACCGCGTCACCCGCGTGTAGTCGGCGAAGCGCAGGCGCAGCACCACGGTGCGACCGGGCCGCCCGGCCGCGCGCATGCGGCCGGTGACCCGTTCCACCAGCATCCGCAGCGTCCCGTCGACCTTCTCGGGATCGTGTCCGGCGGCGCTGCGGGGCCGGCCGAGGGCGTGCTGCGCGCCCATGGACCGGCGCCGGTGGTGGGGGCGGACCGGTCTCGGATCGTGCCCGTGGGCGAGCGCATGCAGGTGACGTCCCATGGACGTGCCGAGCAGGGCGACGAGCTCGACCTCGCTCTCCTGCGCCAGGTCGGCCACGCGACGGATGCCGTGCGCGTGCAGGGTCGCGGCGGTGACCTTGCCGACGCCCCACAGGCGTTCGACAGGCAGCGGGTGGAGGAACTCGAGTTCCCGGTCGGGAGGCACCACCAGCAGCCCGTCCGGCTTGGCGACGCCGCTCGCGACCTTCGCGAGGAACTTGGTCCGGGCCACCCCCACCGTGATCGGCAGCCCCACCTGTTCGGCGACGTCGCGCCGCAGCCGGGCCGCGATGTCGGCCGGGGTGCCGCCGATTCGCCACAGCCCGGCGACGTCGAGGAAGGCCTCGTCGATGGAAACGGCCTCGACGAGCGGCGTGGTCTGCTCGAATACCGTGAACACGGCGCGGCTGGCCTGCGCATACGCGTGCATGCGCGGAGGAACGACGATCGCCGCCGGGCACAGAGCGCGGGCGGCGCGCCCGGGCATGGCCGTCGCGACGCCGCAGGCCTTGGCCTCGTAACTTGCGGCGAGTACGACGCCACCCCCGCCCACGATCACGGGCCGGCCGCGCAGGCCCGGGTCGTCGCGCTGCTCGACGGATGCGTAGAACGAGTCGAGATCGGCGTGCAGGATGGTCGCGTGACCGGACACGAACACATGTTCGCATCCGGTTCCGACACGTCTACATGCCCAGCGCGGCGAGCGCCTGGCCGACGTTGCCGACCTCGATCGGATCCCCGGCGGAGGCCGGGGACCGCGACGTGCGGCCACCCACCGGGGCCGCCGCGGGTTCGTGCGGCACGATCGCGCGGGTGAATCCGAGCCGCCCCGCCTCCGCGATGCGCCGCCCGACCCCGGTGACCCGGCGGACCTCGCCGGCGAGGCCGACCTCGCCGAGCAGCACCGTGCCCGGCGGCAGAGGGCGCTCACGTGCGGCCGACGCGACCGCCAGGGCCAGGGCCAGGTCCGCGGCCGGATCGGTGATGCGCATGCCGCCGACGGTCGAGGCGTAGACGTCGCACTTGCCGAGCGGCAGCCGGCATCGCCGCTCGAGTACCGCCAGCACCATCGCGACCCGTGCCGCATCCAGGCCGCTGACCGCGCGCCGGGGTGCGGGGTTCTGCGTCGGCACCACCAGCGCCTGCAGTTCGCCGAGCAGCGGCCGCTTGCCGTCCATGGTGACGGTGACGGCCGTGCCGGCCACTTCCTCGGTCCGATGGTGCAGGAACAGGCCCGACGGGTCGCTGACACCGACGATGCCGCCCTCGGTCAGTTCGAAGCAGCCCACCTCGTCGGCGGCACCGAAGCGGTTCTTCACCCCCCGCACCATGCGCAGGGTGGAGTGCTTGTCGCCCTCGAAGTGCAGCACCACGTCGACCAGATGCTCGAGCGAACGCGGACCCGCCACCGCACCGTCCTTGGTGACGTGCCCGATGAGCAGCACCGGGACGCCGCTGGCCTTGGCGAGCGAGGTCAGCGCGCTGGTCACCGCCCGGACCTGGGTGACGCCGCCGGACACGCCCTCCACGTCGGCGGCGAGCATCGTCTGCACGGAGTCCACCACCAGCAGCGTCGGCTTGACCTGCTCGATGTGTCCGAAGATGGTCGCCAGATCCGACTCGGCGGCGAGGAAGACGCGTTCGTGCACCGAACCCGTGCGGTCGGCGCGCAACCGTACCTGTCCCGCCGATTCCTCCCCGGTGACGTAGAGGGCCCGGTCGTCGCTGCCGCGCCGCGCCCAGCGGTGGACCACCTCGAGCAGCAGGGTGGACTTGCCGACGCCGGGCTCCCCGGCGAGCAGCACCACCGAGCCGGGAACGACGCCGCCGCCGAGCACCCGGTCGAGTTCCTCGATGCCGGTGGGCTTCGCGTGGGTGGTCCGGCTGTCGACGAGGGTCAGCGGCGTGGCCGGGGTCGTGGGGAGAAGTGCCGCGGCCCCGGCGCGGGCGAGCGAGGTGCCGGGCCGCGACGCCATCGCGGCAGGCAGGGCCGGCGCCTCGTCCATCGAACCCCACGTCCCGCAGTCGGGGCAGCGGCCGACCCATTTCGCGACGGTGTGCCCGCAGTCGGTGCAGCGGTAGATCGACTTCGTCTTTGCCACCACGTCAGCCTAGGGCCGGGGGCCGACACGAGAACGGGGCCCGGGGCGAGCGGAGTGCTCGCCCCGGGCCCCGGGTGCCTCGGGGGTGCCGGTCAGTGACCCTCGCCCTCGACCGGCGACTTCTCGGAGACGTTGCGCTCGACGTCCGTGCCGGCGTCGACCGGGACCTGCATGGTGACGTCGCCGGCCTCGGCGAAGGTGAACGTGACCGGGATGGTCAGGCCGGGGCGCACGCCCTCCTTCAGTCCGGTGAGCTCGACCTGGGCCACGGACGGGGTGTCGGAGGACTCGGCGGCCTCGGCGGGACGCGGGGACTCGTCGGTCGCGGCTTCGGCGGTCGCGTCCTCGGCGAGGGTTTCGCCGGTCAGGCCGGCCGAGATCGAGGCCTGCGGCTCGATGCGCAGGCCGGACACGCCGGTGGCGGAGGACGCGAAGTCGGTGGTGATGCGGGTCAGCTCGTCGGGGGTGGTCTCGCTCAGGTTGACCACGGTGAAGCCGAGCGCGGCCTTGCCGCCGGGTTCGAGGCTGTACTCCTCGGAGTCCGGGTAGATCACGTGCACGTTGCGCAGCGCGATGTTTCCGAGCTCGGCGCTGTTGCCGTTGACCGCGGCCACCTGGGTGGCGGTCTGGCTGATCTGACCGGCGCCGCAGGCGGACAGCGTGAGCGCCGCACCCGCGGCCAGGGCGAGAGCGGTCGCGACTCGGCGAGTCGGCGCTTTGGGAGCAGTCACGGGTTGTCCTCCACTCGAGTAAGGCTCGCAATCCACTAGGCAGAGTAGTAGTCGAAGGGCGCCGAGTCTGCGCCGGGGGCAGAAGTCGGGGCTTTCGTCCCGCTCGGGCCGCGTCCGCGGGGCTGCGAAGGGCCGCTCCGGCTGGTGTGTCGAACATCACCGGATGCACGTAACCGGTTGGCTGTCAAGTCCTACGCGCACGCGTCTGTGCCCCTGACCTGCGCCGTTGATGAGAGCCGGACGTAAGCACGTGTTAAACTCGAAGAATCGAAAGGGGCACGGGACACATGATTTTCAAGGTCGGAGATACCGTCGTATACCCCCATCACGGTGCGGCGCTGATCGAAGCTATCGAAACGCGCACCATCAAGGGTGAGCAGAAGGAATATCTGGTTCTGAAAGTCGCCCAGGGCGACCTGACGGTTCGGGTACCTGCGGATAATGCAGAATACGTCGGCGTTCGCGACGTGGTCGGGCAAGAAGGCCTCGACAAGGTTTTCCAGGTGCTGCGCGCACCGCACACCGAAGAGCCGACCAACTGGTCGCGGCGGTACAAGGCCAACCTCGAGAAGTTGGCCTCCGGAGACGTGAACAAGGTCGCCGAGGTCGTGCGTGACCTGTGGCGGCGGGAGCAGGACCGCGGCCTGTCCGCAGGTGAGAAGCGGATGCTGGCCAAGGCGCGGCAGATCCTCGTCGGCGAGCTCGCGCTCGCGGAGGGCACGGACGACGTCAAGGCCGACAGCCTGCTCGACGAGGTGCTCGCCGCCGCTTCCTGAGCGGCCGCGCGAACTGCAGAATTACAGATGAGCGATCGCAACGGGCCGGTCGTCGGAATCATTCCGGCGGCCGGCCGTGGTGTACGTCTGGGCGAATCGCTGCCCAAGGCGTTCGTCGAACTCGACGGGCGCACGATGCTGGACCGGGCAGTGGAGGCCATGCTGGCCTCGGCGGTGGTCGACCGCGTGGTCGTGGTGGTGCCGCCGGAGCTGGTGGCGTCCGTCGCGGCCACGGCGCCGGCGCGGGTGTGCGTGGTGGCGGGCGGCGCGGAGCGCACCGATTCGGTGCGCGCCGGGCTGGCGGCGGCGGAGGACGCCGCCTACGTCCTGGTGCACGACGCCGCACGCGCCCTCACTCCGCCGCGGTTGTTCGCCCGGATCGTGGTGGAACTGCGCGGCGGACGGTCCGCGGTGATCCCCGTGCTGCCGGTCGCGGACACCGTCAAGAGCGTCGACCGCGACGGCCGTGTCACCGGCACCCCCGACCGGTCCGTCCTCCGGGCGGTACAGACCCCGCAGGGATTCGAGGCCGGCCTGCTGCGCCGCGCCAACGCCGGCGCCGGGGACGCGACCGACGACGCCGGTCTCGTCGAGCGCCTCGGCGAGGGCGTGTACACCGTCCCGGGCGAACCGCTCGCCTTCAAGATCACCACACCGCTCGATCTGGTCCTGGCCCGTGCCGTGCTCGCGGCCGGGGCCCCCGTCGGACAGGAGAGCTGAGTGCGCGTCGGGATCGGAACCGATGTCCATCCGATCGAGCCCGGACGGCCGTGCTGGCTGGCCGGTCTGCTGTTCGAGGACGCCGACGGGTGTGCGGGGCATTCGGACGGTGACGTCGCGGCCCACGCGCTGTGCGACGCCCTGCTCTCCGCGGCCGGCCTCGGCGACCTCGGTTCCGTCTTCGGCACCGGCCGGCCGGAGATGCACGGCGCGAGCGGTGCGGCCATGCTCGCCGAGGTGCGGCGCCTGCTCGACGGCGGGGGCTTCGCGATCGGGAATGCCGCCGTCCAGGTGATCGGGAACAGGCCCAGGATCGGTCCCCGCCGCGACGAGGCGCAGCGGGTGCTGTCCGAGGCGCTCGGGGCGCCGGTGTCGGTGTCGGCGACGACGACGGACGGCCTCGGCCTGACCGGGCGCGGCGAGGGCGTCGCGGCCGTCGCGACGGCACTCGTATTTTCGCGCGACGACGACCGGTAGGATGGCCGGTCGTGACCTTGCGCTTGTTCGACACCGAATCGCGGGCCGTGCGGGATTTCGTTCCGCTGGTCCCCGGCCGGGCTTCGGTGTACCTCTGTGGCGCGACGGTCCAGGGTGAGCCCCACATCGGTCATGTGCGCAGCGGCGTCGCCTTCGACGTGCTGCGGCGCTGGCTCACGGCGAAGGGCCTGGATGTCGCCTTTGTGAGAAACGTCACAGACATCGACGACAAGATTCTGCGCAAGGCCACCGAGGCGGGCCGGCCCTGGTGGGAGTGGAAGACGACCTACGAGCGGGCCTTCGCCCGCGCCTACGACCAACTCGGTGTGCTGCCGCCGTCGGTGGAGCCTCGCGCGACGGGTCACGTCACCCAGATGGTCGAGCTGATGCAGCGCCTGATCGACGCCGGGCACGCCTACGCGGCCGACGGGAACGTCTATTTCGACGTGCTCAGCTACCCCGAGTACGGCCGGCTGTCGGGCCACCGGATAGACGACGTCCATCAGGGGGAGAGCGCGGGCAGCGGCAAGCGGGATCCGCGGGACTTCACCCTGTGGAAGGCGGCGAAGCCGGGCGAGCCGTCGTGGCCGACGCCGTGGGGCCGCGGCCGCCCGGGCTGGCACCTCGAGTGCTCCGCGATGGCCGAGTACTACCTCGGCGAGTCCTTCGACATCCACTGCGGCGGAATGGATCTCGTCTTCCCGCACCACGAGAACGAGATCGCCCAGGCCAAGGCCGCCGGCGACGGGTTCGCGCGGTACTGGCTGCACAACGGCTGGGTCACGATGGGCGGCGAGAAGATGTCCAAGTCGCTCGGCAACGTGCTGTCCATCCCGAACGTGCTCGCCCGGGTGCGGCCCCAGGAGCTGCGGTACTACCTGGGCAGTGCCCACTACCGGTCCATGCTCGAATACTCCGACGCCGCGCTGCACGAGGCGGCGGCCGGGTACCGCGGCCTCGAGGCGTTCGTCCTCAAGACCCGGGACCGGGCCGGCGAGATCCCGGTAGGAACGTGGACCGAGGAGTTCGCCGCGGCGCTCGACGACGATCTCGGCGTCCCGAAGGCGCTCGCCGAGATCCACGGCCGGCGCAGCGAGGGCAACAAGGCGCTCGACGCCGGCGACCTGGACACCGCGGTGCACATCGCCGCGCAGGTACGCGCCATGCTCGGCATCCTGGGGGTGGACCCGCTCGACCCGCACTGGGCCGAGGTGGCCGGCCGCGACTCGGCGGCCCTCGAGGCCCTCGAGGTGCTGGTGGCTGCCGAACTCGACCGCCGGCAGGCGGCGCGGGCCGCGAAGAACTGGGCGCTCGCCGACGAGGTGCGCGATCGATTGACGGCGGCGGGCATCGAGGTGACCGATACGCCGAACGGACCCGAGTGGTCCCTGAAAGCAGGGCAGTGATGGCTGGAAATTCTCAGCGACGAGGTGCGGTCCGCAAGGGCGGCACCAAGAAGGGCCAGGTCGTCGGGTCCGGCGGGCAGCGCCGCCGCGGCCTCGAGGGCCGCGGTGCCACCCCCAAGGCCGAGGACCGGCCGTACCATCCCGCCGCGCGGCGCGCCCGCGCCGCGGCGAAGGCCGCCGACAAGCGCGGCCGCAGCACCGCCGGCCGCAAGGGCGAGGACGGGCCGGAGATGGTGCTCGGCCGCAACCCGGTCGTGGAGTGCCTGCGCGCGGATGTTCCCGCGACGGCGCTGTACGTCGCGGTCGGCGCCGAGGCGGACGAGCGCCTCAAGGAGGCCGTGCAGCGGGCCGGGGACGCGGGCATCTCGATCCTCGAGGTTCCGCGCGGCGAGCTCGACCGTCTCACCGCCAACGGCATGCACCAGGGCATCGGGTTGCAGGTCCCGCCGTACCGCTACGCCCATCCGGACGACCTGCTGGCCGTCGCCCACGACCACCACGAGCGGCCGCTGCTGGTGGCCCTCGACAACATCACCGATCCGCGGAACCTCGGCGCGGTGATCCGGTCGGTGGCCGCGTTCGGCGGGCACGGCGTGCTGATCCCGCAGCGGCGCAGCGCCGCGGTCACGGCGGTGGCGTGGCGGACCAGCGCGGGTGCCGCGGCGCGCCTCCCCGTCGCCCGGGCGACGAACCTGACGCGCACCCTCAAGGAGTGGCAGTCCCGGGGCGTCCGGGTCGTCGGGCTGGATGCGGGGGGCGACACCAGCCTCGACGAGTTCGACGGCACCGATCCGGTGGTGATTGTCGTCGGCTCCGAGGGCAAGGGACTGTCGCGCCTGGTCCGCGAGACGTGCGACTCGATCCTGTCGATCCCGATGGCCGGCGACGTGGAGTCGCTCAACGCGTCCGTCGCCGCCGGCGTCGTCCTCGCGGACATCGCGCGTCAGCGCCGCCTGCAGTAGTCCCGGATCCGCGCCGACGGTCGGCCGCGGCACCCATCGAGGTGGCGGCCGACCGGGGACCACGCGGCCGGATGTTCCGGGGAACGGTTCCGTCCCCGACTGCGTCGAATCGGGTAGAGCGATCGACCGCGGACGGGGGACACATGGCACATCGAACCGAATTCACCGGACGGATCGAGATCGATCCTCCGCTGAACCGGCAGGAGATCGACTTTCTCGTCGCGTTCGCCGGCCCGGCGAGTGGCCCGCACCGTTCGCCCGCCGACGGACTGCCCAGGCGGGGACGCCCGCTGTCGTGGTGCCAGTGGGTGCCCACCGCCGACGGCACCGCACTCGGCTGGAACGGCGGCGACTGCTTCTACTTCTACACGGAGTGGCTGGCCTACCTGATCGACACCTTCCTCTCGCGCCGGGCGCGGTTGCGCCGCGCGTCGCGGGGCCCGCGTGCGACGGTCCCGGCCGGATGCACGGGTTTCACGTTCGACCACGTGCTCGACGGCACGGTCGACGTCCGCACGCCGGCCGGCACGTTGCGACGAATCACCGTGCGGGACAATCGCGTCGAGGAACACCTCGTTGCGGGCCCGGGCCTCGCGGTCCGGTCGTCGAGCGATGCGGCGGTGTCCTGACCGGTCGCGGGGTCACCGCGTGAGGGTGGCGACGAACCGCACCCGGTGCCCCGGCTCGAGCTGCGCGGCGACGGGAAGATCGGCGGGCACGACGACGGCGATCACCGGGTGGTCGCCGACGACGGGATGGTCGGCCAGGAACAGGATGGGGTTGCCGTCCGGGGGAACCTGCACCGAGCCCGCGACGGTCGGCTCCGGGCGGTCGGTCCCGCCCCGCGCGAGACGCAGCCTGCCCGGGCCGTGCAACCGGATCCCGACGCGGTCCAGCTGCGGCGTCACGGTCCACGTCTCGTGCAGCAGCGCGTGCACCGAACCGGCGCTGAACACCTCGGAGTGCCGGCTCAGACGCACACGCAGCATCGCCGGATCCTCGATCGGGGCCGGCGGCGGGATCTGCTCCTCGATGGGCAGCTCGCCCGCCAGGGTGCCGACCGGGAGCCGGTCGCCGTCCCTGATCGGGGCGGGGCCGGTCCCGGTCAGGGTGTCGGTGGATCGGCTGCCGTGGGTCTCGGGCACGTCGATTCCGCCGCGCACCGCCAGGTACGAGCGCAGCCCCCTCGACGGGCTGCCCAGCGCCAGCACGTCACCGTCGTCCAGCTTCAGCATCGCGTAGTCGGCCTCGGGGTGGCCGTCGACGGTCACCGGCACGCGGGCGCCCGTCACCGCGACGACGTTCTCGCCGATGCTGCGCACGGTCAGCCCGCCGGCGGCGACCTCGAGGGTCGCGGCGGCGGGCTCGTTGCCGACCAGCCGGTTGGCGGCGTCGTGCGCCGCGCGGTCGGCGGCGCCGGACGTGCCCAGCCCGTGGTCCCCGTGTTCCGGCCGGCCGCGGTCCTGGACGGTGGTGAACATCCCGCTGTGGACGACTTCGAGCCCCTGCATGGGGAAATTGTCCCCGGAACCGCGGGGGTGCCGGGGGCGTCTTCGCGAATCAGCTCGCCGCGGAGCAGGGCGGTTCGACGGCGGTGACCAGCGGGCCGCCGGCCGGAACCAGGGAGCCGACGGCCGAATCGAGGTTGTCGTGCAGATTCAGGCGGGAGCGGACCCCGGCCGCGGCGATCGTCCGGCGGACGCGTCCTGCCGGGGCGACGACGGCGACGGTGCCGGGATGGGCGGAGGTCGCGCGCAGGAGGATCGTGAGGCCCACCGCGCCGAAGAAGGTGACGCCGCCCATGTCGGCGACGAGGGCACGGCCGCGATGGGCGTTGTCGAGCGCGGAGCGCAGCAGGTGCGCGGTGGTCATGTCGATCTCGCCGGCGACCGAGAGCACGGCGTATCCGGCACGTTCCGACAGGGTGGCTCCGAAGGCCGGCGACGGTGCGGGGGAATCGGACGGAGTCTCGGGAGTAGTGGGGTCGATCATCGGCACGAACCTTTCGCTCGGGATGTCTCGACGCCGTGGATCCGACGCTGTTTCGCAAAAGCAAGCATGTCGCAGTTCGATAACGGCCCAGGACCGCGCTCCATAGCGAAATGATCTCGAAAAGATAGCGATGAGATAACGGAGACGGGAAAGGCCTGGCAGAGGAGAGGACCGGACTGCGCGGAACCGGCCGCTTCGCCGCCCGAAAATCGCTCGTGCCGGCCGCCGTGCTCCTGCTAGCGTCGCGGCACCGCCTCCTCCCGAGTGAATGCCGACCGCCGTGACCACCCTCGACCTGACCACCCGCCGCTTCGCGCCGCTGATCCTCCTCAACGTCGCCACCCTGCTGTCCGCCACCGGCAACGGCATCGTAGTCGTCGCGCTGCCGTGGCTGGTGCTCGAGCAGACCGGCCGGGCCACCGACGCGGCGATCGTCGCGGGCGCGGCCACCGTGCCGCTGCTGCTGGCAAGCCTGCTCACCGGCACCGTCGTCGACCGGTTCGGCCGGCGGCGCACCGCCGTGGTCTCGGATGCCCTCTCGGCGCTGTCGGTCGCGACGATCCCCGTGCTCGCGGCCACCGTCGGACTCTCGGTGCCCCTGCTCGCCGCACTCGCGGCGCTCGGTGCCGTGTTCGACCCGGCGGGCATCTCGGCGCGGGAGTCGATGCTGCCGGCGGCGACCCGCGCCGCCGGGTGGTCGCTGGACCGTGTCAACAGCCTCTACGAGGCGAACTACAACCTCGCCTACCTGATCGGACCGGGTGTCGGCGGTGTCCTCATCGCGGCGGTCGGTCCCGAGAACACCCTGTGGGTGACGTCGGCGTGCTTCGTGCTCTCCCTCGTCACCGTCGCCTTCCTCCGGCTCGAGCACGCCGGCCGGCCCGACCGGGCCACCCGGCCCGCCTCGCTGTGGGCCGGCACCCTCGAGGGGCTGCGGTTCGTGTGGCGCGACCGGTTGCTGCGCACGCTCGCGCTGGTCGACATGGTCATCATGGCGCTGTTCCTGCCGATCGAGTCGGTGCTGCTGCCCGCCTACTTCACCGGCCTGGACGCACCCGCTCAGCTCGGCTGGGTGCTGATGTCGCTGAGCATCGGTGGCCTGGTGGGTGCCCTGGCCTACGGCGCCTTCGCACCGCGCCTGCGGCGCCGCACCCTGATGCTCGTCGCGGTCACGGTGCTGGGCGCGGCGACGACCGGCATGGCGTTCCTGCCGCCGCTGGGGGTCCTCGTGCTGCTGGGTGTCCTCATCGGCCTGGTGTTCGGCCCGGTGGGGCCGATCGGGAACTGGGCCATGCAGACCCGCAGCCCGGAGCACATGCGCGGCCGCGTCGTCGGTGTGATGACCTCGACCGCGTACGCGGCGGGCCCGGTCGGGATCCTGGTCGCCGGGCCCCTGATCGACGCGGCGGGTGTGCGGACGACGTTCTTCGCGTTGGCCGTGCCGATGATGTTCGTCGCCGCGGTGTGTTTCGCGCTGCCCGTCCTGCGGGAACTGGATCCCACCCCGGAGTCCCGTGCGGCCTACCGGCCGTAGCCGCCCCCGCCCGGCGTCTCGACCACGAGCACGTCACCGATCCCGACCTCGACGGAGTCGCAGCCGGCCATGTGGGTGACGGCGCCGTCGGCGCGCTCGATGCGGTTGCTGCCCAGCGCTCCCGGCTCGCCCCCGGCCATCCCGTACGGCGGCACGCGCCGGTGCCCGGAGAGTGTGCTGACGGTCATCGGCTCGAGGAACCGGAGCCGGCGCACGGCGCCGTCGCCGCCGCGCCACCGGCCGCCGCCCCCGCTGCCGTGACGAATCGTGAAGGCCTCCAGCAACACCGGAAGGCGCCACTCCAGTACCTCCGGATCGGTGAGCCGCGAGTTCGTCATGTGGGTCTGCACCACCGACGTCCCGTCGAACCCCTCGCCGGCGCCCGACCCGGAGCCGAGCGTCTCGTAGTACTGGTATCGCGCGTTGCCGAAGGTGACGTTGTTCATCGTGCCGGCGCCCTCGGCCTGCACCCGCAGCGCCGCGTAGAGCGCGCCGGTGACGGCCTGCGACGTCTCGACGTTGCCCGCGACGACGGCGGCGGGGAACTCGGGGGCGAGCATCGACCCGTCGGGGACGACGATGTGCAACGGACGCAGGCACCCGTCGTTGAGGGGGATGTCATCGGCGACGAGCGTGCGGAAGACGTACAGCGCCGCGGCCCGCGTGACGGACGAGGGCGCGTTGAAGTTCGACGCGAGTTGCGGTGACGTGCCGGTGAAGTCGATCGTCGCCGAGCGCGCCCGCCGGTCGACGGTGACCCGCACCGCGATCACCGCACCGGAGTCCATCTCGTAGCGGTACTCGCCGTCGTGGAGGCGGTCGACGACGCGGCGCACCTCCTCCTCGGCGTTGTCCTGCACGTGGCGCATGTAGGCCTGGACGACGTCGAGACCGAAGTGGTCGATCATCCGGCCCACCTCGACCACCCCGCGGGCGTTGGCCGCGATCTGTGCGCGCAGGTCCGCGAGGTTGGTGTCCGGGTTCCGGGACGGGTACGGGCCGCCGGTGAGCAGCGCGCGGGTGTCGGCCTCCCGGAAGGTTCCGTTCTCGACGAGCAGCCAGTTGTCGAACAGCACGCCCTCCTCGCGGATGTCGTGGCTGCCGGAGGGCATAGAACCCGGTGTCGATCCGCCTATTTCGGCGTGGTGACCGCGGGAGGCGACGAAGAAGAGGATGTGCTCGCCGGACCCGTCCGGCCCGGGGCCGAAGACCGGCGTGATCACCGTGACGTCCGGCAGGTGGGTACCGCCGTGGTACGGGTCGTTGACCGCGTACACGTCACCCGGCTTCATCGACCCGTGCCGGCGGCGCACCACCTCCTGCACGCTCGTGCCCATCGAGCCGAGATGGACGGGGATGTGTGGCGCGTTCGCGATCAGGTTTCCGTCCGGGTCGAACAGCGCGCACGAGAAGTCCAGGCGCTCCTTGATGTTCACCGACTGCGCGGTGGATTCGAGGGTGGTGCCCATCTGCTCGGCGATCGACATGAACAGGTTGTTGAAGATCTCGAGCATCACCGGGTCGGCGTGGGTGCTCACCGCGGTGTCGTCGTGGGCGTGCACCCGGGTGAGCACGAGATGGCCCTGCTCCGACATCGTCGCCGCCCAGCCGGCCTCGACGACGGTGGTCGAGTTGTCCTCCGCGACGATTGCCGGGCCGGCCACGGCGTCGCCGGGGGAGAGGTGTTCGCGGCGGTGCAGGGGGGCATCGCGCCACGCGCCGTCGACGAACATCCGGACGGTGCCGCGCGGCGGGCGGGTGGGCTCGGGTGCGCCGCTGTCGTCGCTGCGGCCGCGTCCGAGCCCGGACAGGTCGGGCCGGCGCGTCGCCCCGACGGCCTCGACCGCGACGGCATCGACGATCAGCGGACGGTCCATGAGGAAGGAGTAGGTGCGCCGGTGCACGGCCTCGAACTCCGCGGTCATCGTCGCCGGGTCGGCGAGCGCGACGGGCACGGACGTGTCGGTGCCGTCGTAGCGCAGGTGCGCCCGGAAGGCCACGTCGATGCGTTCGGGGGGCACGTCCTCGTCGAGCAGTTCCGCGCGCGCCGCGGCCTCGAGTTCGGCGGCGACGTCGCGCAGCCGCGGCATCGCCTCGGCGTTCAGTTCGACGACGACGGACTGCTCGCGCATCGCGGTGGTGTCCGCGAGACCCATGCCGAGCGCGGACAGGACACCGGCCAGCGGCGGCACGAGGACGGTCCGGATGCCGAGCGAGTCGGCCACCGCGCAGGCGTGCTGCCCGCCGGCGCCGCCGAAGGTCGTCAACGCGTACTCGGTGACGTCGTGTCCCTTCTGCACCGAGATGCGCTTGACGGCGTTGGCCATGTTCGCCACCGCGATCTGCAGGAAGCCGGCGGCGACCTCCTCGGGGCTGCGGTCGTCGCCGGTCGCCTCGCGGATCTCGGCGGCCAGGGCGGCGAACCGGGCCCGCACCGTCTCGTCGTCCAGCGGTTGGTCGCCGCCGGGACCGAACACGTGCGGGAAGTGCGCGGGCTGCACGCGGCCGAGCATGACGTTGGCGTCGGTGACGGTGAGCGGGCCGCCGCCGCGGTAGCAGGCCGGCCCGGGGTCGGCGCCGGCGGAATCGGGCCCCACCCGGTACCGGCTGCCGTCGAAGTGCAGGATCGAGCCGCCGCCGGCGGCGACGGTGTGGATGTCCATCATGGGGGCGCGCAACCGCACCCCGGCGACGACGGTGTGGAAGACGCGCTCGTATTCCCCGGCGAAGTGCGACACGTCCGTCGACGTTCCGCCCATGTCGAACCCGATCACCTTGTCGAACCCGGCCAGCGCCGACATCCGGCTCATGCCGACGATGCCCCCGGCAGGACCGGAGAGGATCGCGTCCTTGCCGCGGAAGTGCATCGCCTCGGTGAGCCCGCCGTTGGACTGCATGAACATCAGCCGCACGCCCGGCAGTTCCTCGGCCACGCGGTCCACGTAGTGGCGGAGCACGGGCGAGAGGTACGCGTCGACGACGGTGGTGTCGCCGCGCGGCACCAGCTTCATCAGCGGGCTGGCGACCGCGGACAGCGAGATCTGCCCGAAGCCGAGACGCTCGGCGAGCTCACCGATCGCGTGCTCGTGCTGCGGGTACAGGTGGCTGTGCATGCACACCACGGCGACGGAGTCGATGCCGTCGTCGCGCACCTGCCTCAGGTCCCGCTCGAGCCGGTCGAGGTCGGGGGCACGCAGCACCGTGCCGTCGGCCCGGATGCGTTCGTCGACCTCGAGCACCCGCTCGTACAGCAGCTCGGGCAGCACGATGTTGCGCTCGAAGATCCGCGGCCGGTTCTGGTAGCCGATGCGCAGCGCGTCCCGGAAACCGGCGGTGATCACCAGGGCGGTCCGGTCGCCCTTGCGCTCGAGCAGTGCGTTGGTCGCGACGGTGGTGCCCATGCGCACCTGCTCGACGAGGTCGGCGGTGACGGGTTCGCCGGCGGGCACCCCGAGCAGCTCCCGGATCCCGGCGACGGCCGCGTCCCGGTACCGGGACGGGTTCTCCGACAACAGCTTGTGGGTGACCAGGGCACCGTCGGGCCGGCGGGCGACGACATCGGTGAAGGTGCCGCCGCGGTCCACCCAGAACTCCCAGCGCCCGGGTGTCCGGTCTCGTTCGCTCGCCTGCTCCGCTGTCGCCATGACAGCAGGTTAGCCACCGCGTGCGGGACGGCCCAGACCGCCGCACCCGGGCTCAGGCGGTGACGGCCGCGGCCCTGTCCGGGGCCGGCGCGGGCGCTCTGCGTCCGGTGCCGCGCCGGGTGCGGGCCGCGCCGATTCCGCGGCACACGAGATAGATGACGAACGCGATCGCCGTGATGAACGCCGAGACCGGCACGCCGGGCGCGAGGGCGAGCAGGATCCCACCGACCGCGGAGACCTCCGCGAAGATCACGGCCAGCACCGTCGCGGCGAGCGGGCCGCCGGCCACCCGGGACGCCGCGGCGGCCGGGGTGATGAGCAGCGCCATCACCAGCAGGGCCCCGACGATCTGCACGCCGAGGGCGGCGGTGATTCCGACCAGCACGGCGAAGACGATGGACAGCGCCCGCACCGGCACCCCGCGCGCGGCGGCGACCTCGGGGTCGGTGCTGGCGAACAGCAGCGGGCGGTAGATGACCAGCATGGTGCCGATGACGCCGACGGCGCAGGCGGCGAGCAGCGCGATGCCCGTGCCACCCGGCGCGACGATCTGGCCGGTGAGGAGGGAGAACGCGGCGCCGGTGCGGCCGTCGTAGGCCCACAGCAACAGCACGGCCAGACCGAGCCCGAACGCCATGACGACGCCGATGACGGAATCGCGTTCACGGGCGCGGGTGCCGAGGACACCGAAGAGGATGGCCGCCACCACCGCCCCCAGCACGGCGCCGAGTCCGACGGAGACGCCGATGATCAGGGCCGCGGCGGCACCGGTGAGCGAGAGCTCGGAGGTGCCGTGCACGGAGAATGCCATCTGACGGCTGATCACCAGCGGCCCGATCACGCCCGCGAGCAGGCCGAGGATCGCGCCGGCCAGCAGGGCCTGCTGCACGAAGTCGTACTGGAGCAGGTCGACGGTGGCCTGCACGTCGAACATCCGGCCCATCGCGTCGGTGAACTTGCTGCTCAATGCTGATCCTCGTGATGGTCGTGGTGGACGCCCTCGCCGGGGCGCAGCCCGCCGGCGCTGCCGAGCGCGTCGATGGCGTCGCCGGTGCCGACGACGACGAGACGGCCGCGGATCTCGAGGACCTCGACGTCGGTGCGGTACAGCTCGGAGAGCACCTCGGAGGTCATCACCTCGGCGGGGGTGCCGATGCGGAACTGCCCGTCGACGAGATACAGCACGCGGTCCACCAGCGGCAGGATCGGGTTGATCTCGTGGGTGACGAACAGGACGGCGGTGCCGTGTTCGCGGCGACGACGGTCGATGAGGGACGACACGAGGTGCTGGTTGGCCAGGTCGAGACTGAGCAGCGGTTCGTCGCAGAGCATGACCCGCGGGTCGCCGACGAGGGCCTGCGCGATGCGCAGCCGCTGCTGTTCGCCGCCGGAGAGGGATCCGATCGGGGCGTTGGCGTAGGTTTCGGCGCCGACCTGCCGGATCGCGGCGTCGACGGCGCTGCGGCGGGTCTTCCAGTAGCGCAGGCCGGTGCCCCAGCGATGGCCGTCCACGCCGAGCCCGACGAGGTCGCGGCCGCGCAGGGGCACGCCCTCGTCGAGCGACTTCTGCTGCGGCACGTAGCCGACGTGCGAGTTGCCCGTGCGGGCGGGCGCGCCGGCGATCGTGGCGGTGCCACCGCTGAGGGGTAGCTGACCGAGCAGGACCTTCAGCAGCGTCGACTTGCCCGCCCCGTTGGGGCCGAGCACCGCGACGAACTCGCCGGGCTCGACGGTGAGATCGAGGCCCCGCCACAGGACGCGGTCGCCGAAGGCCATGCGGGCGTCGCGGAGCTCGACCGCGGCGGTGCGGCCGGCGGGCGTCGCGGGCGCGCTCGGTGCCGCGGCGGTGCCGCCCGGTGTGACGTCGGCCGGTGTGGTCACGGGAGTGATGTCCTTGCCCTGCTCGAAGGGTCAGCGGGCGGCGTCGAGGGCGGCGGCGAGCGCCTCGGCCGTCTGCTTCTGCCACTGAATGTAGTCCACGCCCGCGGGCAGGGTCTCCACAACTTCGACGACGGGGATGCCCGCGGATTCCGCGGTCGCCCGCATGTCGCGGCTGACCTTGTCCTCGGTCTGCGGGTTGTGGAGCAGGACGGCGACCTGCTTGTCGAGGAGCAGCTGGCGGGTCGCGGCGATCGCGGCGGGCGACGGGTCGGTGCCGTTCTCGACGGCGTTGGTGAAGTCGGCCGGCGTCCGGTCCTCGAGCTTCGCGGACGTGACGAGGTAGTAGCCGATGGATTCGGTCTGCGCGACGGGGGTGTTCGCGTGCGCGGCGGCGATCTCGGCGGTCACGTCGGTGACCTCGTGCAGCTGCGAGTGGAAGGCCTCGGCGTTGGCGCGGTAGGTGTCGGCCCCGGCCGGATCCAGTTCGGCCAGCCGGTCGGCGACGGTGTGCGCGACGGCGTCGGCGGCGGCCAGGTCGTACCAGAC
This sequence comes from Rhodococcus sp. YH1, assembly GCF_009939605.1. NCBI lineage: Bacteria > Bacillati > Actinomycetota > Actinomycetes > Mycobacteriales > Nocardiaceae > Rhodococcus > Rhodococcus sp. YH1. The sequence goes on from NZ_WVTE01000212.1 coordinate 33,161, forward strand.
GTGCTCGTTGATGCCGCTGTGGTCGTGCCCGGCGTGCGCGTCGCCGTCCTCGGCGGCATGGGTCTCGCCCTCGTGGGTGTCGCCCTCGGGTGCGGTGCCGCCCGAGTGGTCGTGGCCGTCCTCGAGGTCGCTTCCGGTGCCGGACTCGAACAACGCGAGGGCGTCGACCGTGGCGGTGTCGGTTCCGGTGGACTCGAGGATGTCGTCGACGAACTGGTCGTAGCCGCCGCCGTTGTAGACGACGAGGGTGGCGTCGCTGATGGCGGCGGCGTCGGCGGGGCTGGCCTCGTACGAGTGCGGGTCGGCGGAGGGCTCGGTGATCAGCGACTGCACCTGGGCGCGGTCCCCGGCGACGGCCTGCGCGACCGAGCCCCACACGTTGGTGGACGCGACGATGCGGATCTCGCCGGAGCCGGTGCCCGCCCCGTCCCCCGAGTCGCTGCCGCAGGCGGCGAGGGTGAGCGCGGCGGCGCAGGTCAAGCCCACGGTCGCGGTGGCGGCGCGCATTCGGCGGGGCAGTCGCACGGTTCCATCTCCTGTGATCACGTTCGGCCGGAGGGCCGGGGAGGTCGCGGTTCCCACCTTATTGGAAACCGTTACCGTTCCACTTTAGCGGATGTCCGGATCTGCGCCCATCCGGCCCGATTCGTCGCTGCGGCGCGGACCCGCTACCGTCCGTTCATGCCCAGGTCTCGTCAGCCGCGTCCCCAGGCCACCCTGGCGTCGATCGCTGCCGAGCTGAAGATCTCCCGCACCACCGTCTCCAACGCCTACAACCGGCCGGACCAGCTGTCCGCCGAGCTTCGCGAGCAGATCCTCGAGGTCGCCAAGCGTCGCGGCTACGCCGGTCCGGACCCGATGGCCCGATCCCTGCGCACCCGCCGGGCCGGGGCCGTGGGCGTGCTGCTCACCGAGGCGCTGAGCTATTCGTTCCGGGACCCGGCCGCGATGAGCTTCCTGTCCGGCCTCTCCGAATCCTGCGAGGCCGCCGGCGAGGGCCTTCTGCTCATCCCCGCCGGACCGGAACGCGACGAGGAGGAGGCAGCGCAGGTCGTGCACGGCGCGGCGGTCGACGGCTTCGTCGTCTACTCGGTTCCGTCCGACGATCTGTATCTCGCCGCCGTCCTCGAACGGAACCTGCCCCTGGTGGTGTGCGACCAGCCCCGCGGCATCGCGAGCGCGCCCCTGGTCGGCATCGACGACCGAGGCGCGATGCGCCGGCTCGCCGAGCACCTCATCGCCCTCGGCCACCGCCGGATCGGGGTGCTGTGCATGCGACTCGGCCGCGACCGGCACGACGGTGTCGTCGACCCCGCCCGCTTCGAGTCCGACCGCTTCCACGTGCAGCACGAGCGGATCCTGGGCGTGCAGGAGGCCCTGCGCGCGGCCGGCCTCGACCCCGCGAGCCTCACGGTCGTCGAGCGCTACGCGCACACCGCGGAGGACGGCGCGTCCGCCGCCGCGCAGGCGCTGGCGGCGAACCCGGCGATCACCGCCCTGATGTGCACCACCGACGTCCTCGCGCTCGGCGCGCTGGCGTGGGCACGCAGCGCCGGCCTGGAGGTCCCCGGACGTTTGTCGATCACCGGCTTCGACGGGATCGGCGAGGCCCTGCGCGAGGGCGTGACCACCGTGCGCCAGCCTCAGGAGGAGAAGGGCCGGCGCACCGGCGCCCTGCTCATGGCCGCGCCGTCACACTCCGGGGTCGCGACGGTGGAAACCCTTGCGACGGAACTGCTCATCGGCCAGACCACCGGCGTGCACGACGAGACGTCGATCTACGCCGAGTGATCGACGACCGACAGCGTCCGATCCGCCTCCGCCGGCGCCGCCGCGAGCAGCTGGGCGCACCGCAGCAGCCCGAGGTGGCTGTACGCCTGGGGATGGTTGCCGAGTGACCGCTCCGCCACCGGGTCGTACTCCTCGCTGAGCAGCCCCGTGGGCCCCGCCGCGTCGACGAGCTGTGCGAACAGCGCCTCCGCCTGCGGACGGGCGCCGACGAGGAGATATGCCTCCACCAGCCACGCCGCGCACAGGTGGAAGCCGCCCTCGGTTCCGGGCAGGCCGTCGTCGTGCAGGTAGCGGTACACCGTCGAACCGCTGCGCAGCTCCGCCTCCGTCGCGACGACCGTCGCGTGGAACCGCGGGTCCTCGGGGTCGATGAGCCCGGACAGGCCGATGAACAGCGTCGCCGCGTCGAGATCGGTGCCGTCGTAGGCCGCGGTGTAGGAGCAGACGTCCTCGTTCCAGCCCTTCTCCAGCACCTCCTCCGCGATCTCCGCGCGCAGCCCGGCCCAGTTGTCGCCGGCGGTGCGCCCGAACTTCTCGGCCAGCGTCAGCGCGCGGTCCACGGTCAGCCAGCCCATGACCTTCGAGTACACGTGGTGGCGCGGGTTGTCGCGGATCTCCCAGATGCCGTGGTCGGGCTCGAACCAGCGGCATTCCACCGCGGTGACCATGGCACACACCAGCTCCCAGTCCCGGTCGGTGAGGGCCTGATCGTGCGGGACGCCGCGCTCCTCGCGGCGGTGCGCCAGCGCCGAGATCAGGTCCACGATCGGACCGAACACGTCGAGCTGGACCTGCTGGCTCGCGGCGTTGCCGACCCGGACGGGCCGGGAGCCGGCGTAGCCGGGCAGCGTGTCGATGACGGCCTCGGGCGGCAGCGCGCCGCCGGTCAGCGTGTACAGCGGGTGCAGGCGCTCGGGACCCGGCACGGTGTCGAGCACCCGGTGCACCCAGTCCAGATAGGCATCCGCCTCGGCGAGCGACCCGACGCTCACCAGGGCATGCGCGGTCAGGGCGGCGTCACGGAGCCAGCAGTAGCGGTAGTCCCAGTTGCGGACGCCGCCCATCTCCTCGGGCAGCGACGTGGTCGCGGCCGCCATGATGGATCCCGTCGGTGCGTGCACGAGGCCGCGCAGAGTCAGCGCCGACCGCTTCATCAGGTCCCGCTTGAGCGGCGGCAGGTCCAGGCCCGCCGCCCACTTCCACCAGTACTCCTCCGCGGACGCGCGCCGCTGCACCTCCGCGACGGGGTGTGGGCCGATATCATCGGTGCCGCAACGGAATTCGAGGATGATGTCGCTGTCGGACGGATCGACGACGGCGTGCGCGGTCTGATGGGCGCCGTCGGTGGTGATGTTCCACTCGACGCCGGGGGAGCGCAGCACGTACGGCTCGTTGAATCCGAGTACCCGCAGGCCGTCGGCCACGGGTTCGAGCCCGACCTGGCCCTGTCCGAACTCGGGGCGCGGCGCGAACGTGACCACCGCCTTGGCCTTGCCGGTGATGACCCGGGTCAGGTCGGTGCGGCCCGGTTCGACGTCGTGCGGAAGGTAGTCGATCACCGCGAGGCTCGCCCAGCGGGTCACCGCCGTCATGGTGCCGTCGATGTAGCGCTGGCTCAGGGGCAGGGCCTCCCGGCTCGGACCGATGGTGAAGTGCCCGGCCGGTTCGCCGCCGAGCAGATGCGCGAACACCGCCGCGGAATCCGGCTCGGGGTGACACAGCCACGTCACCGTTCCGTCCGGCGTCAGCAGCGCCTTCGAGCGCGGGCTCGCCAGCATCGTCAGCCGCTCGATCGGGCAGGCCTCCGCGCCAGAGAGCCACGTGCGGCGCTGGTCGAGCAGGAACGCCAGCGCGGCCGCGACGTCCTCGACCGTGCCGATCCGGTACTGGGCGGCGGTCTCGCCGTCCCCGACCTTGACGCCCACGTCCGGGCCGTGGAGGGAGGCGAAGGCCTTCTCGTCCGTCACGTCGTCGCCGAAGAAGACCGCGGCGCTCGCCGATTCCTGGTGCCGGATGATGTCCAGCGCGTGGCCCTTGTCGGTGGGCACGACCGCCAGCTCGATGACGGCCTTGCCCTCGGTGACCTGCACACCCGGGTGCCGGGCGAGGTCGCCGCGGACCAGCGACAGTGCCAGCTCGGCGTCGGCCGGGTCGGCGTTGCGCACGTGCAGCGCGGCACTGGCCGGCTTCGCCTCGACGTGCACGCCGTCGTAGCGGGCGGCGATCGCCTCGAGCTCGGCGACGATATCGCGCAGCAGCTGCCGGGCGTCGCTGTCGATGGCGTGGACGAAGCCGATGTCGAACTCCGAGCCGTGGCTGCCGACGAGCTGCACCTCGGCGGGCAGGCGGGACAGGGCCGCGAGATCCTTCAGGGCGCGACCGGAGATCACGGCTGCGGCCGTGGACGGCAGGCCGGCGAGCGCGCGCAGGGCGCGGACCGACTCGGCGTTCGGGAACGCCTTGTCCGGATCCGAGACGATCGGCGCGACGGTACCGTCGTAGTCGGAGGCCACGAGGAGCCGCGGGGTCCGCGCCAGCGCGACGAGGGCGCGGCGCAGGTCGATCGGGAGGTCTTGGGCGCTCACTCACTCAAAGGTAGGTGATCCGGCGCCCGGCGTCGTCTCCCCTGTCCGGTTCGGGACGTGTTTCCCGTTACAGTTCCGCTCCTCGCGGCGCAGGTCAGCCTTCCTGGACCGGAATCGAGGCCGGACGCTGCGATCCGTCGCCGAGCAGCAGTTCGACGGTCAGCTCCAGCCGGCGCGCGACGTCGGTCGCGGACGAGCGCCGCGTCAGCCACGCCACGAGGTTCGACAACCACACGTCGCTGATGACGCGGGCGATCGCCAGTTCCTCCTCGGTGGGCTCGCCCTCGTTCATCGCGCGGGCGAAGAGCCGGTCCATGAGCAGGCCGACCTGATCGACCTCGGCGGCGGCCGAGGCGTCGGCGAACATGAACGCCCGGGTCATGGCTTCGGTGAGCAGCGGGTCACGTTGCATCGCCTTCGTGATCAGGCTCAGGATCAGTTGCATCCGCTCGAGCGGCGTGTGGCCCGGGGGGATCTTGCCCTTGCCCTCGATGCGCGCGAACTCGCGGCCGAGGGCCGAGACGAGCAGGTGCACCTTCGAGGGGAAGTACCGGTACAGGGTGCCGACGGCCACGTCGGCCTTCTCGGCGACGGAGCGCATCTGTACGGCCTCGTACCCACCCTTGGAGGCGAGCGCCAGGGTGGCGTCGAGTATCCGCTTGCGCCGTTCCTTCTGGGCGTTGGAACTGAGATCGTCCTCGGTGAGGGCGGTCAGAGTTCCGCCGCCGCCGGTGGAACGTGAGCGGGACGATGTCGTCATCGAGATGTCTTCCTCTGCCTTGACTCTGAACCGGCTGTCATATTAGAACACGTTCTAGGCATCGTGTCATTCCCGAAAGGCGGAAACCCGCTGTGAGCATTGCCACCACCGAGGAACAGCAGGCCGCGCAGGCCTCTGTACAGGCCTGGGCGCGCGCCACAGCGCCGATCCAGAACCTACGCGAACGACCGGCGACCATGTGGCGGCCGGGGTGGGAATCGCTCGCCGACCTCGGAATCTTCGCCGTCGCCGTGCCCGAGGCCGCGGGCGGCGCCGGCGCCGGCGTCGTCGACCTGGCGACGATGCTCGAACAGGCTGCGCACCACCTCGCGACGGGCCCCGTCCTTCCCACCGCCCTGGCCGCGCTCGTCTTCGGCCGCGCCGCCGGCACCGACGGCGCCAAGTGGACGGAACTCCTGGCCGAGGGCACCCTGCCGACCGCCGTCGCATTGGACGGCGCGCTCACCGCGACGACCCGGGAGGGCGGGTACGACCTCGACGGCGACGCGGGTCCGGCGCTCGGCGGCGAGCCGGGCGTCGCGGTCCTGGTCCGCATCGGCACCGACGGCGGGACCGAACGCTGGGCGCTGCTCGACGCCGACACCCCCGGACTGAACCTCGAACCCCTCGACACCCTCGACAAGTCGCGGGCGCTCGCCCGCGTGCGGCTCGCCGGCGTCGCCGTCACCACCGACCGGGTCGTCTGCGTCCCGGCAGGCCTGGTGCGCGACCTCGCCGCCACGCTCGCCGCCGCCGAACTCGCCGGCGTCGCCGGCTGGGCCCTGGCCACGGCCGTCGAGTACGCCAAGATCCGCGAACAGTTCGGCAAGCCCATCGGCTCGTTCCAGGCGATCAAGCACCTGTGCGCCGAGATGCTCTGCCGTACCGAGAAGATCCGCGCGGCGGCCTGGGACGCCGCCGTGGCGGCCGACGCGGCCCCGCACGAACTGCCCCTGGCCGCGGCCGTCGCGACCGCCGTCGCCCTCGACGCCGCCGTGCAGAACGCCAAGGATGCCATCCAGGTGCTCGGTGGTATCGGCTTCACGTGGGAGCACGACGCCCACCTGTACCTGCGCCGCGCCGTCGTCACCCGTCAGCTGCTCGGCGGCTCCGCCGCGTGGCGGGCCCGGGTCGCCGGCCTCGCCCGCTCCGGCGCCCGCCGTCACCTCACCGTCGACCTGAGCGCCTTCGACGACGAACGCGTGCGCATCCGTGCCGAGATCGCGCAGCTCCTCGACCGGCCCGGACCGCAGCGGCGGGCCGCGCTCGCCGAGGCCGGGTTCCTGGCCCCGCACTGGCCGCCGCCGTACGGCCGGGGCGCGCACGCCGCGCAGCAGATCCTCATCGAGGAGGAACTCGCGGCCGCCGGCGTGGACCGGCCCGATCTGGTGATCGGGTGGTGGGCCGTGCCCACCATCCTCGAGCACGGCACCGCCGAGCAGATCGACCGCTTCGCCCTGCCGACCCTGCGCGGTGAGATCGTCTGGTGTCAGCTGTTCTCGGAGCCGGGCGCCGGATCCGACCTGGCGTCGCTGCGCACCGCCGCGGAGAAGGTCGACGGGGGCTGGCGCCTGCAGGGGCAGAAGGTGTGGACCTCGCTGGCCCAGGAGGCCGACTGGGCGATCTGCCTGGCTCGCACCGACCGCGACGCCCCGAAGCACAAGGGCATCACCTACTTCCTCGTCGACATGAAGTCCGCGGGCATCACCGTCTCGCCGCTTCGGGAGATCACCGGCGACGCGCTCTTCAACGAGGTGTTCCTCGACGGCGTGTTCGTCCCCGACGAGTGCGTCGTCGGCCCGCTCGGCGGCGGGTGGAAGCTCGCCCGCACCACGCTCGCCAACGAACGGGTCGCGATGAGCGGCGGATCCTCGCTGGGGAAGGCGGTCGAGCAACTGCTGGACCTGGTGGCACCCGGTGACCCGGTCGCCGAGGACCGGATCGGCGGGCTCGTCGCCGAGGCCACGGCCGGGTCGCTGCTCGAGCTGCGGACCACCCTCGCGCAGCTCGACGGTCAGGACCCCGGCCCGGCGTCGAGCGTGCGCAAGCTGATCGGCGTGCGGCAGCGCCAGGACACCGCGGAGCTCGCGATGGATCTCGCCGGTGCGGCCGGCTGGGTCGAGGGCCCCCTCGCGCGCGAGTTCCTCAACACGCGCTGCCTGACGATCGCCGGCGGCACCGAGCAGATCCTGCTCACCCTCGCGGCGGAGCGCCTGCTGGGCCTGCCGCGCGGCTGACGGGTGCTTCCACCCGCCCTGCCGAGGTGATACAACTAGAACACGTTCTAATCGAAGGTGGAAACGTGGACTTCGCTCGTGACGACACGCAGGAGGCCGTGGCCCAGGTCGCCGTCGACCTGCTCGCCCGCGACCTGAGGCCGGACGAACTGTGGCGCGCCCTCGCCGACGCCGACCTGCTCTCCCTCGCCCTGCCCGCGCGGCTCGGCGGTGACGACCTCGGCGTCGCCGAGGTCACCGCACTGCTCACCGAGATCGGGCGACGTGCCGCACCCGTCCCCGCCCTGGCCACCCTCGGCTTCGGTGTGCTGCCCGTCCGGATCCTCGCCGCCGACACGCAACAGGACGAGCTGCTCGCGGACGTCGCCGACGGCGCCGTCCTCACCGCCGCCCTCGCCGAGGTCGGCCGCGCCTTCCCGGCGTCCCCCGCCGCCACGGCGGTACCCGACGGCGAACGCCACGCCGTCACCGGGCACTTCGTCGGCGTGCCCTACGCGGCGACGTCGCGAAAGATCCTGGTGCCCACCGACGCCGGTGTGATCGCCGTCGAACCCACGGCGCCGGGCGTGACCCTGACCGAGAGCCCGTCGTCGGCCCGCGCCCCCGAGTGCTCCGTGCGGCTCGAGTCCGCGCCGGGCCTGCTCCTCGGCGACGGCGCCGACCCGGCCGCCGACGTCGCCGTCCTGTACCGCCTCGCCCTCGCCGCGGTCGGCGCCTACGCGGACGGACTGCTTTCGGGCGCAACGCAGCTCACCGCACAGCACGTGAGCACCCGGCACCAGTTCGGCAAGCCGCTCGCCGCCTTCCAGGCGGTGGCCCAGCAGATCGCCGACGTCTACGTCACCTCCCGCACCCTGCACGTCGCCGCGCTCGCCGCGGCCTGGCGGGTCGCGCAGGACGCCCGCAGCGCCGCCGCGGACGACGACCTCGACGTCACGGCGTACTGGATCGCCACGGAGCTGCCGCCCGCCGTGCGCGTGCTGCACCACCTGCACGGCGGTCTCGGCGTGGACGAGACCTATCCGCTGCATCGCTATTCCTCGACCGCAAAGGATCTGGCGCGCCTGCTCGGCGGCGCCTCGTACCGACTCGACCTCGTGGGGGCCCGGTGTTCATCGATCTGACCGACGAGCAGCGCGCGCTGCAGGCGGAACTGCGACGGTACTTCGCGGACCTGATCTCCCCCGAGGAGGCCGCGATCATGCGCACCGAGCGCCACGGCCCCACCTACCGGGAGGTCGTGCGCCGGATGGGCAAGGACGGCTGGCTCGGCGTCGGCTGGCCCGTCGAATTCGGCGGCCGCGGCTTCGGTGAGGTCGAGCAGCAGATCTTCGTCAACGAGGCCGTGCGCGCCGACGTGCCGCTGCCCAGTGTCACCCTGCAGACGGTCGGGCCGACCCTGCAGGTCTACGGAACCGAGGAACAGAAGCGGAAGTTCCTGCCCGCCATCCTCGCCGGCGAGGTCCACTTCGCGATCGGCTACTCCGAGCCCGACGCCGGGACCGACCTCGCCGCACTGCGCACCACGGCCGTGCGCGACGGCGACCACTACGTCGTGAACGGGCAGAAGATCTTCACCACCGGCGGCCACGACGCCGACTACGTCTGGCTTGCGGTGCGCACCGGCAGCGCCGACTCGAGGCACCGCGGCATCTCGATCCTCATCGTCGACACCAAGGACCCCGGCTTCGGCTGGACCCCCATCATCACCTGCGACGGCGCGCACCACGTCAACGCCACGTACTACAGCGACGTGCGCGTCCCGGTCGAGATGCTCGTCGGCGAGGAGAACGAGGGCTGGAGGCTGATCACCACCCAGCTCAATCACGAACGCGTCATGCTCGGCCCCGCCGGCCGCGTGGGCGGGCTCTACGACCGGGTGTTCGCCTGGGCCCGTTCCCGGGACCTGCTCGGCGAACCCGACGTGCGGCGCGGGCTCGGCGAGATCCACGCGACGTTCCGGCTCAACGAACTGCTCAACTGGCAGGTCGCCGCCAGCGAATCCGAGGCGGTCGACATCGCGGACGCGTCGGCCACCAAGGTGTTCGCCACCGAACGCATCCAGCGTGTCGGCCGGCTCGCGGAGGAGATGGTCGGCCGGTTCGGAGATCCCGGCGACCCGGAGACCGCCGACCTGCTGCGCTGGCTCGACATGCAGGTCAAGCGGAACCTGGTGATCACCTTCGGCGGCGGTGTCAACGAGGTGATGCGGGAACTGATCGCGACGGCGGGCCTGGCCATGCCCCGGGTCCCGCGGTGAAGGGGGACGTGTCGATGAGCGCCGCCGTGCCGTCCCCCCACGACGAGATCCGCGCGGCCGCCGAACGCGTCCGCGCCGACGGGCCGTCCAAGCCGCGTGCGGGCCGCGACCGGGTGAACCTGCCGCTGATCCGCAACTGGCTCGAGGCGATCGGCGACGAGAACCCGATCTACACAGACGAATCCGCCGCGATCGCGGCCGGGCACGGCGGCCTCGTCGCGCCACCCGCGATGGCGCAGGTGTGGACCATGCGCGGCCTCGGCGCCAAGCGCGAGGAGGACGATCCGCTCCGCCGGATGACGGAGATCCTCGACGAGGCGGGCTACACGTCGGTCGTCGCCACGAACTGCGATCAGGTCTACCACCGCTATCTGCGCCACGGCGAGGAGGTGACCATCGAGTCCACCCTCGAGGACCTCGCCGGACCGAAGAAGACCGGCCTCGGCGAGGGCTGGTTCTTCACCACCCGCAGCGTGTGGAAGGTCGGCGACGAGGTGGTCGCCGAAATGCTCTTCCGCATCCTCAAGTTCGCGCCGCCCCTCCGCGAGACCGGCCGAATGTCACATTCTGTCGATTCAACCGAACCGGTGTCACATTCGGCCCCGGCGGTTCCGGCGGACCTCGACCCCACCCGCATGCTGCGGCCGTCCGCGTCGCAGGACACGCGGTTCTTCTGGGACGGTGTCGCCGCGCACGAACTGCGTATCCAGCGGCGGCCCGACGGCACGCTGCAGCACCCGCCGGTGCCGGCGCTGTGGCTGGCCAAGGACGAGACGACCGACTACGTCGTCGCGTCGGGCCGCGGCACCGTCTTCAGCTACGTGGTGCACCACGCGCCGAAGGTGCCGGGGCGGACGGTGCCGTACGTCGTCGCCCTCGTCGAACTCGAGGAAGGCGTTCGTATGCTCGGCGAACTGCGCGGGGTGGACCCCGGCGACGTGCGCATCGGGACGCCGGTCGAGGCGATCTTTCTCGATTTCCCGGGCGACGACGAGACCGGCGGCGACCCCTGGACCCTGTACGCCTGGCAGCCGAGCGAGGAGCGCGCATGAACGCGGGAACGGTCACCGTCGGACAATCCTTGCCGCCGTTGACGATCCGGGCCGATCCGACGTTCGTCGTCTCGACGGCCTTGGCCACCAGGGACTTCCAGGACGTGCACCACGACCGCGACAAGGCGCAGCAGCGCGGGTCGAAGGACATCTTCGTCAACATCCTCACCGACACCGGGCTGGTGCAGCGCTATGTCACCGACTGGGCCGGTCCGCGCGCGGTGCTGAAGTCGGTCTCGCTGCGCCTGGGGGTGCCCTGGTACGCGTACGACTCGCTGACCCTGACCGGGACCGTCGCCGCCGTCGAGGACGACGGGCGCATCACCGTCGACATCGTCGGCAAGAACGGTCTGGGCGACCACATCACCGCGAAGGCCGTCCTCGAGATCGGAGGCTCCGCATGAGCGACCTGTCCCGCCGCGCCGCCATCGTCGGCATCGGCGCCACCGACTTCTCCAAGGACTCCGGCCGCAGCGAACTGCGCCTGGCCGCGGAGGCGGTGTGGGCGGCGCTGGCCGACGCCGGCCTGCGCCCGGCGGACGTCGACGGCCTGACCTCCTTCACGATGGACACCAACACCGAGATCGCCGTCGCACGAGCGGTGGGGATCCCGAGCCTGAAGTTCTTCTCCCGCGTCCACTACGGCGGCGGGGCGGCGTGTGCCACCGTGCAGCAGGCGGCGATGGCCGTCGCCACCGGCGTCGCGGACGTGGTGGTGATGTACCGGGCGTTCAACGAGCGCTCCGGGGCGCGGTACGGTCAGGTCAACACCGCGCTGTCCGCGCAGGTCAACTCCTCCGGCACCGACTACGCCTTCTCCTATCCGCACGGCCTGGGCACCCCCGCTTCGTTCGTGGCGATGGCCGCCCGGCGCTACATGCACGTCACCGGTGCCACCAGCGCGGACTTCGGGAAGGTCGCCGTCGCGGCCCGCAGGCACGCCGCGACGAATCCGCATGCCTTCTTCCACGGCAGGCCGATCACCCTCGACGACCACCAGAATTCGCGGTGGATCGCGGAACCGCTGCACCTGCTCGACTGCTGCCAGGAATCCGACGGCGGCGTCGCGCTCGTCGTCACCACGACCGAACGGGCGCGGGACCTGCCCCAGCCGCCGGCCGTGGTGGCGGGGGCCGCCCAGGGCAGCGGACCGGACCAGTACATCATGGCCAGCTACTACCGTGACGGCCTGACGGGGCTGCCCGAGATGAGCATCGTCGGCCGCCAACTGTGGGAGCAGTCCGGCCTCGGCCCGCAGGACGTGCAGACGGCGGTGCTCTACGACCACTTCACGCCGTACGTGCTCATGCAGCTCGAGGAACTCGGGTTCTGTGGGCCCGGCGAGGCGAAGGACTTCGTCGCCGACGGGGCGATCGAGCTCGGCGGCCGGCTGCCCCTCAACACCCACGGCGGCCAGCTCGGCGAGGCATACATCCACGGGATGAACGGCATCGCCGAGGGGGTGCGCCAGCTGCGCGGCACATCCGTCAATCAGGTTCCCGACGTGGAGAACGTACTGGTCACCGCGGGCACCGGCGTGCCGACGTCGGGACTGGTGCTGGCGAGGAGCTGAGGGCGGCGGTGTCCGCCCGGACCCGGGAGGACCCGGCCGGACATCACGGCCGGGAGCCGACCGGGACGGTATAAGTAGGACATGAATTCCGCCTCACACTCAGGCCGCGGCGACGCGGGCCGCGACGCCGACTGGGACGGACCGGCGCCGTCCATGGCGCCGGCGGACCTGCTGCACGACCCGCCGGTCACCCAGCGCGGGGCGCGCCGCCGCGCCGAGCTGATCGCGGCGGCCCGGGTCGTCTTCGAGCGGTCCGGGTTCCTCGACAGCAAGCTCACCGACATCACGCGTGAGGCGAAGTGCTCGACGGGGTCCTTCTACACCTACTTCAACAACAAGGAGGAGGTGTTCGCGGCCGTCCTCCAGGAGGCCCAGGAGGACATGCTGCACCCGGGGATGGGCCGGGCCGCGGGCACCGACGACCCGTACGCGGTGCTCGAGGCCAGCAACCGGGCGTACCTCGAGGCGTACCGCCGCAACGCCCGCCTCATGGTGCTGCTCGAGCAGGTCGCGAGCATCGATCCGCGCTTCCGCGAGCTGCGGCGCCGGCGCGGCGAGACTTTCATCCGGCGCAACGCGCGCAGCATCGCGGAGCTGCAGAAGCGCGGCATCGCCGATCCGGAACTCGATCCGATGCTCGCCTCGCGCGCGCTGTCGGGCATGGTCAGCCGCCTGGCCTACTCGACGCTCGCCCTCGGCGACGCCGAGCCGGTGGATTTCGACGTCCTGGTGACCACGCTGACGCGGCTGTGGGCCAATGCGCTGCGGATCCCGGAGCGCGCCGCCACGGCAACCACTTGAACTCGAGGTTTGATTCAACTAAACAGAGAGGCATCATCCCCGACGAGAGGAACGCCAGTGCACGTCGAAGGCAAGGTCGCCGTTGTCACCGGAGCCGGTAACGGGATCGGCGCCGCACTCGCTGCCCGGCTCGTCGCCGCGGGAGCGCGGGTGCTCGTCGCCGATCTCGACGGCGACGCCGCGCAGCGCGTGGCCCGCGAGCTCGATCCCGACGGCGCCGGTCTGGCCGTGGGCGTCGGCGCCGACGTCGCCGACCCCGACCGGATCCGGGAGATCGTCGACCGCGCCGAGGCCGACCTCGGTCCCGTCGCGCTGTACTTCGCCAATGCCGGAGTCGCCGGGGCAGCGGGGCTCGGCGCCGACGAGTCGGCCTGGGACCTCGCGCTCGACGTGAACCTGCGCGCGCACGTGCGGGCCGCGCAGCTGATGGTGCCGCGATGGCTCGAGCGCGGCGAGGGCTACTTCGTGAGCACCGCCTCCGCCGCCGGGCTGCTCACGCAGATCGGTTCGGCCACCTACTCGGCCACCAAGCACGCCGCCGTCGGATTCGCCGAATGGCTGTCGGTCACCTACGGCGACAAGGGAATCCGCGTCAGTTGCGTGTGCCCCATGGGGGTGAACACCCAGCTGCTGCACGAGGGGGAGACCTCCGGCGAGGGGCTGGGTGTGGCGGCCGCGCGGGCCGTCACCTCCGCGGGGGCGGTCCTCGAACCGGCCGACGTCGCGGAGGTGGTGCTCGCGGGGGTCGAGGCCGAGCAGTTCCTGATCCTGCCGCACCCCGAGGTCCTCGACATGTACCGGATGAAGGGCGCCGACTACGACCGCTGGCTCACCGGAATGCGGCGCTATCAGGAACGACTGCTGGCCGGTATCTGACGAGCCGGGAAAACCGCTCGAAACCTGTCGGAGGTCTGTAGCACACTGGGGCGCACATCCGACGACGGGGAGGACTCATGGCCGACGCCATAGTCGCCGAGGGGTTGATCAAGAGGTACGGACGGGTCACGGCCCTCGACGGAATCGATCTGCGAGTCCCGGAAGGGACGGTGACGGCGCTGCTCGGGCCCAACGGCGCCGGCAAGACGACCACGGTGCGGGTGCTCACCACCCTGCTCGTACCGGACGAGGGCCGGGCCACCGTGGCGGGACTCGACGTCGTCGCCGACGCGCGCGCTCTGCGTTCGCACATCGGCGCCTCGGGCCAGTACGCCGCGGTCGACGAGTATCTCACCGGGTTCGAGAATCTCGAAATGGTCGGTCGCCTCTACCATCTGGGTATCAAGCGCAGCCGCGAGCGGGCGCGTGAGCTGCTCGAGCAGTTCGACCTGGTCGAGGCCGGGGACCGTCCGGTCAAGGGCTACTCCGGCGGCATGCGGCGCCGGCTCGACCTCGCCGGTGCGCTGGTGGCGCAGCCACCCGTGCTGTTCCTGGACGAACCCACCACCGGGCTGGACCCGCGGGCCCGGCTCCAGCTGTGGGAGGTCATCGACCAGCTCGTCGCGCAGGGGACGACGCTGCTGCTCACCACCCAGTACATGGAGGAGGCGGAGCGGCTCGCAGACCGGATCGCGGTGATCGACCGGGGCGTCGTGATCGCCCGCGGCACCGCCGACGAACTCAAGAGCCTCGTGGGCGGGGAACGCATCGAGCTGGGGGTCGCGGACGCCGCCACGATCCCGACCGTGCGCCGCGAGCTCGACGACCTCGCGGTCGGCGAGATCCAGGCCGACGCGGGATCCGGTCGCGTCACCGTGCCGGTCAGCGACACCGGCTCGACAGGCAGCGGCGCCGATGTGCTGGCCATGGCGCTCGGCCGGCTGTCCGCGGCGGGCATCCGCGTCACCGATGTGGCGTTGCGCAAACCGACACTGGACGACGTGTTCCTCGCCCTCACCGGGCACGAGGCGGACGAGAAGATCGAGGAGGCGGTGGGATGAACACGGCTCAGATGATGGTGTCGGACGGGGTCACCATCGCCAAGCGCAACGTCATCAAGATCAAGCGCGTGCCCGACCTCATCGTCTTCACGATGCTCTCGCCGATCATGTTCGTGTTGCTGTTCGCGTACGTGTTCGGTAGCGCGATCCAGGTGCCGGGGATGTCCTACCGCGAGTTCCTCATCGCCGGCATCTTCACCCAGACGGTGATCTTCGGGGCGACCTGGACCGGTCTGGGCATGGTCGAGGACCTGCAGAAGGGCATCATCGACCGGTTCCGCTCGCTGCCCATGGCGCCGTCCGCGGTGCTGGTCGGCCGCACCTCCACCGACGTGCTCATCAACGTGCTCAGCCTGGTGGTGATGTCGCTGACGGGCCTGCTCGTCGGGTGGCGGATCCACTCGTCGTTCGGGGAAGCCCTTGCCGGATACGCGCTGCTGTTGTTGTTCGCCTACGCGCTGTCCTGGGTGATGGCGGTGGTGGGGATGTGGATCCGCACGCCGGAGGTGTTCAACAATGCGAGCTTCATGGTGATCTTCCCGTTGTCGTTCGTGGCCAACACGTTCGTCGACATCTCTTCGCTGCCCCCGGTGCTGCAGACGATCGCGGAATGGAACCCGGTGTCGGCCCTGACGCAGGCTGTGCGGGAGTTGTTCGGCAACACCAATCCGGCGATGCCCGTGTCGGACGCGTGGCCGCTGCAGAACCCGATCCTGGCGTCGCTGCTGTGGACGGCCGCGATGCTGATCGTGTTCGTGCCCTTCGCGATCCGTCGCTACCAGAAGGCCGTCAGCCGCTGAGGAACCCTGGTCGACGCGCTGGGGTCGCGCACGGGCCGCGGCCCCAGCCTTCGAACGCGCTACGCGGTGCTCGTGGCCGGACTGGTGCACTTGCCCCCCGACCTGATGGTCAGTGGGAGGTGTGGTCGTTGGTGCCGATGCGGTGGACGTGGATGAGGTCGGTCGAGCCGATGGTGTTCGGGGGTGATCCGGCGACGATGACGACGAGGTCGCCGTGCCGGTAGCGGTCGAGTCGGAGGAGGGCGGTGTCGACTTGGCGGATCATGTCGTCGGTGGTGCGGACGGGGTCGACGAGGAAGGTCTCGGTGCCCCACGTCAGGGCGAGTTGGTTGCGCACTTCGGGCAGCGGGGTGAAGGCCAGTAGTGGCAGCGGGGTGTGCAGGCGGGCGAGGCGGCGGACGGTGTCCCCGGATTGGGTGAACGCGACGAGGGCTTTCGCGTGCAATCGCTCCCCGATGTCGCGGCCGTCTCCCGGCGGACGCACCTCACGCCACCCGCACGCACCCTGATGGACTCGGAAAATCATGCCGCAGTACGACTAGCGCGCTCGGGGGATGGGTACTCCGTCCGTACCGATCCCTGTCGTGGGGAAGGGGCCATGACAGCTGAGAACCAGGGCGACCGAACCGACGTCGACAAGGCGTTGCTCGGGCACGCCACCTATCGCAGCCTCGGCGAACAGCGGCTCTCACCCGCCGAGGAGCGGTTCGAGAAGGGCCGCCGCACGATTGGGCTGTTTCTCGCGCCGCTGATCGCGATCGTCTTCCTCGCCCTGCCGATCGACATACCGCCGCAACAGCAGACGTTGGCCGGTGTGCTGCTCGGCGTCATCCTGCTGTGGGTGAGCGAGGCGATGCCGATCCCGATCACCGGACTGCTCGGTGTGGCGGTCGTGGTCTTTCTGGGGGTGGCACCGGCCGACGAAGTCCTCGCAGCGTTCGGGTCGTCGACGATCTTCACTTTCATCGGAGCGTTCATCCTCGCTCAGGCGATGCTCAAGCACGGCGTGGCGCGTCGGTTCGCGTTCCGCATCCTGACCCTGCCGCGTGTGGGCCAGTCCACCACCGGGGTGATCATCGCCTTCGGCGCGATCACGTGTGGGCTCTCGGCCTTCGTATCCAACACCGCGACCGTGGCGATGCTGCTGCCCACGGCGCTGGGCATCCTCGGCGTCATCGCGAAGCTCATGCAGAACCGCGGCGTCGTCGCACCCGACTTCGACCCGCTGCGCGTCCGGGTGGGCGCCGCGATCATGCTGATGCTCGCGTACGGAGCAAGCGTGGGCGGCCTGCTGACGCCGGTCGGGAGCCCACCCAACCTCATCGGACGCGGGCTCATCGAGGAGGCCACGGGGGAGCGGATCAGCTTCGGGCAGTGGATGGTGATCGCCATCCCGATCTGTCTGTCGATGTTCATCGCGCTCGCCGTCATCCTGCTGCGCCTGAACAAGCCGGAGATCCGACGTATCGAGGGCGTCGCCGACTACCTGGCGCAGCAGCGCGCGGAAATGGGTCCGCTGTCTCGTGCCGAGAAGAACACCCTCATCGCTTTCGGAGTCACGGTGACGCTGTGGATCCTGCCCGGTGTCGTCGCGGTGATCGCCGGCAACGACTCGGACCTCTACAGCACGATCAGCGACCGGCTCGACGAGGGCATGGTCGCGGTCTTCGGGGCGGCGTTGCTCTACCTTCTGCCGACCGATTGGGAGAATCGCGAGTTCACGCTGCGCTGGCGAGACGCAGCGGAGATCGACTGGGGCACGATCGTGCTGTTCGGCACCGGCATCATCTTCGGCTCCCTGCTCGCCGACACCGGCCTCGCCGAGACGATCGGCACATCCGTCGCGGACTCGCTGGGCCTGACGAGCGTCGTCGCCATCACGGTCTTCGCCGTCGTGCTGGCCATCGCCGTATCGGAGACGACGAGCAACACGGCGTCGGCGGCGGTCGTGGTGCCGATCGTGATTCCGGTGGCGGTGGCGGCCGGTGTCAACCCCTTCGTGCCGGCGCTCGCGGCCACGTTCGCTGCGTCGTTCGGCTTCATGCTTCCGGTCTCGACGCCGCAGAACGCCGTGGTCTACGGCTCCGGGGCCGTCCCGATCACCACGATGATTCGAAGCGGGGTGGTGTTCGACGTCGTGGGTGCGATCCTGATCATCGTTCTCCTGCCCTTGATGATCGCCCTGGTCGGCCTCGGCGCTGCATGATCGGCCACACCGTCGTCGCGAAAGGTCGATGTCCGGAGACTGCACGCGACGGGGGTGGTCATCGATGGCGCGATGCGGTTGCGGTTCGTGGGTGTAGTCGTCGGTGCGGTCGACGTGGATGCCATTGGCGTGCAGCCTCGGTAGGGCAGCGCTCGCACCTCGTTCAGGAGGCCGGGGTCGTCGTTGCCGAGGGAGGCGATCGCTGCGTGCCGCGGCCCTTCCACTCGAAAGAGCCTGAGTGAACGGCCCGGAGCGATGCCGGTCGCCGTGGGATAGTGGGCCTGTCGAGCGAGTACAGGGAGCAGGCCCACATGCACGAATCGACCGGGAGATGACGATGAGTGGACCGGTGATCGACCCCCGCCGTCACGACGCGGTGATCTTCGACCTCGACGGGGTGGTCACCGACACCGCGGCGGTCCACGCCGGGGCGTGGAAGGAACTCTTCGACCGGTATCTCTCGCGTCGTCCCGAACGCGACGGCGAGGAGCATCGCGAGTTCACCGACGAGGACTACCGCAAGTTCGTCGACGGCAAACCGCGCGTCGACGGCGTCGCCGATTTCCTTGCCTCGCGCGGCATCACGCTGCCGTGGGGGGACCCCGACGACGGCCCGGACGTCGAGACCGTGTGCGGGCTCGGTGCCCGCAAGGACGAGATGTTCCGCGAGCGGATCCACCGCGACGGTGTCCCGGTGTTCGAGTCCAGCGTCGATCTCGTGCGCCGGGTCCAGAGCCTCGGGCTGGGCACCGCGGTCGTCACCTCGAGCCGCAACTGCACGCTCGTGCTCGAGGCCGCCGGGCTCGCCGACCTGTTCGGCGTCCGGGTCGACGGCGTGGTCTCCGACGAACTCGGGTTGCCCGGCAAACCCGATCCGGCGGCCATGCTCGAGGCCGCCCACCGGCTCGGGGTCCACCCCGCCCGGTCCGTCGTCGTCGAGGACGCGGAGGCGGGCGTCGCCGCGGGCCGGCACGGCGGGTTCGGTCTCGTCGTCGGCGTGGACCGGGTCCATCATCGCGACGAACTGCGGCGCCGCGGCGCCGACGTGGTGGTCGACGACCTCGCCGAGCTGGCGGTGCGCACCGGCGACCGGCGCATGTCGGAGATCCCGGACGCGTTGGCGTCGCTCCAGCAGCTGACCGCCTTGCTCGGCACACGCCGGCCCGCCGTCTTCCTCGACTTCGACGGCACGCTGTCCGAGATTGTGAACGATCCCGCGGCCGCCACGCTGGTCGACGGTGCGGCGGCGGTGCTGTCTTCCCTGGCGAGCGA